>NZ_JBBMQY010000011.1:0-138529 GCF_038900255.1 Pseudoalteromonas sp. AS84
AATTGTAGAAAGCCCGAATCTAACGATTCGGGCTTTTTTACGTCTGCAGAAAAGTAAAATGCGCGCAATTAATAGACACTCACATTAACATCCATCGCGTAGGGCGGGCGAGCGTAGTGACTCCTGACGCTAAAATCACATCGAGAATATCTACAGTGTTCTTACTTCACGAGCTGGGTTACCCGCTACTACAGTATTAGGCACTACATTTTTAGTAACCACAGCACCCGCACCCACAATACTATTTTCACCAATACTTACACCCGCTAAAACAATTACACCTGCGCCAACCCATACGTTATTGCCTAACGCGATAGGTGCTGCAAAGTTTTCTTTATTAAGCCTTTCTACTGGATTAGTAGCATGTGATACAGCTAAAAACTGAACGTTCGGACCTATTAAGCAGTCATCACCAATGGTGATTGAGTTATTGGCTAATGGCGAGTCAAGAAGTGTGCAATTAATATTAATAAAAGTACGATCACCAATAACGATTTGATTACCGTAATCACAATGAAAACCTGATTCGATAATTACACCATCACCCGACTTTAAAAATAACTCTTTGATACGTTTTAAGTTGCCTTTACTTGGGCTCTTATTAAATAAACGGCAGGTTTCACCTGCTTGCTTTCGCTGTGCTAAGTATTCTTTACTGATACTGTTAAATGACTGCATTGTATTTATCTTTATAACTTAATTAGTTATAGCTTACCGTACTTTTAGTTTTATTATTATTAGAATAAAACTGTGTTTTTTTTACTCATTCACTTGCCATTTAGGTTGTTTCGTTTAAAATCGCATAACTTTCGAAACGAAACTTAATTCACGAGCTTTATGACTAAACGAAACACACAACAGCGTCGTCACAATATACTGGTTCAGGTTAATGAACTAGGTGAAGTAGTTGTTGAAAAGCTAGCTGAGCAGTTTCAAACATCAGAAGTAACCATTCGAAAAGATTTAACCTCGCTTGAAAAAAGTGGCTTATTACTTCGCCGCTACGGTGGTGCTATTGCACTACCTAAAGAAATTGTTAGCGATGAAGTAGATTCAAAGCGCAAAGTAGCAATAGCAAAAGCGGCAGCCTCACTTATAAACGATCATAATCGCATTATTATTGATAGCGGACGCACTACAGCAGCGATGATCCCTGAACTTGCCAATAAACGTGGGCTCGTTGTTATGACCAATGCGATTAAAGTCGCTAGTCGTTTATTAGCACTCGAGAACGAGCCAACACTTTTGATGACCGGTGGAACCTGGGATCCGCATTCTGAGTCGTTTCAGGGGCAAGTTGCCGAAAATGTATTATGCTCTTACGACTTCGATCAGCTCTTTATTGGTGCTGATGGTATAGATGTAAAACGTGGCACAACAACCTTTAATGAGTTAGTTGGTTTGAGCCAAGTAATGGCAGAAGCGGCTCGTGAAGTAATTGTAATGGTTGAATCAGATAAGATTGGCCGAAAAATACCAAATTTAGAATTACCGTGGAAAATAGTAACCACATTAATAACCGACAATGGCTTAGCAGACGATAAACGCAAAGCAATTGAGGCGTGTGGTGTAAAACTAATTTGCGCAGAGATTATACAGTAGCTACTGAGTAGCAAGTATTTAAAAAATTAATGGAGACACTATGTGTGGAATAGTTGGGGCAGTTGCAGAACGTCCAGTAAACAAAATTTTAGTTGAAGGCCTTAAGCGTCTTGAATACCGTGGTTACGACTCAGCAGGCGTAGCATTGCTTGATGGCAACACACTTAATACTGTTAAAGCAGTAGGTAAAGTGGTTAACGTAGAAGCTGCGCTAGAAAAAGCCGGCGTTAGTGGTCATACAGGCATTGCACACACACGCTGGGCAACACACGGTAGCGTTACAGAAGCAAATGCTCACCCACATGTATCAAACAACCAGTTAGCACTTGTGCACAACGGTATTATTGAAAACCACGCAAGCTTACGCGCATCGCTTAAAGAAGAGGGCTACGAGTTCCTATCTGAAACGGATACCGAAGTAATGGTGCACTTAATTCATAAGCTTCGTAAGCAACACGCAACGTTACTTGCAGCAGTACAAGCAGCTGTTAAGCAGTTTGAAGGTGCGTTTGGTACTGTTGTATTTGATAAAGCGAACGACAACGAAATCATTGTAGCGCGCTCAGGTAGCCCTCTTGTTATTGGTTTAGGCCTTGGCGAAAACTTTATTGCGTCTGATCAGTTAGCACTACTACCAGTTACTCGTAGCTTCATCTTTTTAGAAGAAGGCGACGTAGCGCGTATTACACGTGACACAGTAGAAATTTTTGATGCAGACGGCAACGCAGTTGAGCGTGAAGTGATTGAATCAAACATTACGCAAGATGCATCAGGTAAAGGCGATTACCGTCACTACATGCTAAAAGAAATTTACGAGCAACCACTTGCAGTACGTAATACGCTTGAAGGGCGTTTAAACGACGACCGCGTAGCAATTGATGCCTTTGGCGACAGCGCTCAGCAAATATTTAAAGATGTAAAACACGTGCAAATTATTGCCTGTGGTACGTCTTACCATTCAGGTATGGTTGCACGTTACTGGCTTGAGCAATTTGCGGGTGTTAGCTGTAATGTAGAAATAGCTTCTGAATTTAGATACCGTCAGTCGTTTGTACATGAAAATAGCCTACTTGTTACTATTTCTCAATCGGGTGAAACTGCCGATACGCTAGCTGCATTACGCCTAGCTAAAGAGCAAGGTTACATGGCTTCAATGACTATTTGTAACGTACCTGGTTCATCGCTTGTACGCGAATCAGACCTAGCCTTTATGACTAAAGCGGGCGCTGAAATTGGCGTAGCATCTACTAAAGCATTTACTACGCAACTAGTTGGTTTGTTAATGCTTACTGCATCTATCGCACAAGAAAAAGGCCTTGATCAAAGCGCCATTGTAAATGCAATTAAAGTACTTCCAGCTAAGTTAGAAGAAACATTGCTACTCGCTGATGGCATTGCAGACCTTGCAGAAGAGTTTGCCGACAAACACCATTCATTATTTTTAGGTCGTGGCTCACAATACCCAATTGCAATGGAAGGTGCGCTTAAGCTTAAAGAAATTTCGTATATTCATGCAGAAGCCTACGCAGCGGGCGAGCTAAAACATGGCCCTCTCGCACTTATTGATGCCGACATGCCAATTATTGTTGTAGCACCAAACAATGAGCTATTAGAAAAGCTTAAATCAAACGTAGAAGAAGTACGCGCACGTGGCGGCATTATTTATGTATTCGCAGATAAAGATTCACACTTTGAGTCAGACGACACAATGCGTGTAATCAACGTAAACCACACTGACGACATAATTGCGCCAATTGTTTACACACTGCCATTACAGTTACTGTCGTACTACGTAGCGGTAATTAAAGGTACCGATGTTGACCAACCACGTAACTTGGCTAAATCGGTTACGGTTGAGTAAAATCAATAAGTTATTATTTATTAGTTAAAACTAAAAAGGCGCTCAATGCGCCTTTTTTTGTACCTGAAACTCTGTTAATTTAAGTAAGTTATTATTATCAAAGGATTGGTTATGCGCTTACTCACCGCTTTGTGTTTTGTTAGTTTTTTTATTTTTAGTTCACACAGCGTCTTTGCACAATCGGATACGAAACACCAAAGTACAGATTACTCCCAGCACACGCACACTATTAAATCGGCTGTTTTAAACGAAGAACGCACAGTTGTCGTTCAGTTACCTAAGAGCTATCATTCTGAGCCAAACAAGGTATATCCTGTTATATTTCGCTTAGATGGCGCGGGTAATATACCGCTTGCCAGTGCTGTTATTGAGCGCTTACAAAATGATAATCGTGCGCCCGAGGTTATTATTGTCGCTATTGAAAGCACTAATCGACTCAGAGATTTCTATCCTACAGTGAATAAAGAGCCACAAGGCCCGGTAGGTGAAGGGGGCGGCGCGGCAAAGTTTTTGACGTTCTTTGAGCAAGAGCTCATTCCTTTAGTTAATAAGAATTATCGTACGCATAATTATAAAGTGATTGCTGGCGCATCTGCGGGTGGTGTATTTACGCTATATGCGTTGCAGGCAAATCCTGAGTTATTCCAAGCGCATATTGCGTATAGCCCAGCGGTTTGGTGGAACTATGGCGCATCGGTAAAAAGTACAAAATCGTTTATAGCTAAAACGAAAAAGCTTAACAGTTACGTTTACATCAATATCGGCGAAGAAGCTGGCATAATGCGCGAAAGGTACGATGAATTGCAGCAAGCTATGCAATCGTATAAAGTGCGAGAGCTACGCTTCTTTAGTGATGCGTTTGATGGTGTCTCGCATAACCTGACTTCGGTTGCTGGTTCATTTAATGCCTATCACAACTTATTTTTGCCTAAACAAATGCCCATAAGTGATTTAACTGACGATGTAGCCTCTATTGATGCTTATTATCAAAACTTATCTCAACAATGGGGCGAGCAGATTGCGCCACCGGATCGCGCTGTTAGATCACTCGGTTATAACTTAACGGGCAGCAAGCAATTTGCCCGTGCTATTGAGGTGTTTAAGTATAATATAAAAAACCACCCAAAATCAGTCGATGCGTTTTCAGCCTTATCTTATGGCTATGAAATGCAGGGTGATACTCGCCAAGCGCTTGAACAGATTGAATCTGCTTTAGCGATTGCAAACGACTCATATCCTTATATAAATTACTTAAAAGAAACAAAAGCTAGGTTGCAAGCAGAACTGAGTAAGAGCTAATAATATTGTCAACTTAGTTGCTGGCTTTTTATGAAAGCTTCTTTAGGTGTGAAGCGCCTTCGGTGATACTTAAATTTCCTCGTAACTAGCAGCTTAAATCGCGCAGCTGTTACCTATAAAAAACATTAAAATCACTAATACCTACTTAATAAGCGCTAAATACGCTAAAATTACAGGCTACTTTTTTAGCAATGAGCCCACAATTTTTATGACCTCAGCAACAAGCCCTAGCACGTTTACCGAACTTGGCCTTATTCCAGAGCTATTAGCTCGTTTAACCGATTTGGAATATACCCAGCCTACTCCAATTCAAGCTAAGGCTATACCTTGTGTGCTTGCGGGCAGTGATTTAATTGCGGGGGCAAATACTGGCTCAGGTAAAACAGCTACATTTGCTTTGCCTATGCTACAAAAGCTATTTTTAGAGCTGGGCTCTAAAAAAACAGCGAGCAAAGGTAACTTTGTAACGGGGCTTATTTTGGTACCAACCCGTGAGCTTGCTACGCAAGTGGCCGATAGTGTTAAATCGTACTCTGCAAACTTTAATGGCGCGATTAAAACAGTAGCTGTGTTTGGTGGTGTATCGGTTAATACACAAATGCAGGCTCTTCGTGGCGGTGCTGATATTATAGTGGCAACACCAGGACGTTTACTCGATTTAATCTCAAGCAATGCTATTAAGCTCGATAAACTAAATACACTTGTGCTTGATGAAGCCGACCGCATGCTAAGCCTTGGTTTTACTGAAGAGCTTGCTGAGCTTTTAGCGTTAATGCCTGCTAAAAAACAAACCATGTTGTTTTCAGCAACTTTCCCTGAGCAAGTTAAGCTATTAACGCAAGAGCTTTTAAACGACCCAGTTGAAATACAAGTACAAAACAAAGATGAAAGCACCTTAGTACAGCGTGTTTTTACCGTAAACAAAGGTGAAAAAACCACAGTTTTAGCACATTTAATTAAAACGCATAAATGGCGCCAAGCGCTGATTTTTGTGAACGCGAAAAAAGACTGTGAGCATTTAGCTAGTAAACTTGAAAAGCGCGGTGTTAATGCACAAGTTTTCCATGGCGATAAAGGCCAAAGTGAGCGTACTCGCGTAATAGAAAAATTTAAAGCGGGCGAAATCGAAGTACTTATCGCAACCGATATTGCTGCACGTGGTTTAGATATTGAGAAGCTGCCAGTGGTAATAAACTTTAACCTACCACGCAGCCCTTCTGATTATATGCACCGTATTGGCCGAAGCGGCCGTGCTGGTGAAGTTGGTTTAGCGTTATCGTTAATTGATTATGAAGATTTACATCACTTTAAAATAATCGAAAAGAAAAACAAACTACGCTTAGAGCGCGAGGAAGTAACCGGTTTTGCGGTAAACCAAGCTAACCTTGATGCAGCTGATGCGCTTAAAAATGAAAAGCCAATGGCAAAACCAGAAGGTACAGGCAAGAAAAAGAAAAAAAATAAAGCTGATGATATAGATGATGTATGGAGTGGCTGGAGAAAAAAATAAGCTTTAACACTATATGAGTCATTAAATCCAAGTCATTAAAAAACCCTGCAAATTTGCAGGGTTTTTTTTGGTATTAGCTTATTTAGCTATACAGCAAATTGAAACTTAGATGGTGCTGGTGGCACTACTAAAGGTTGCTTAGGGTTTGCTTTAAGCTCCTTTAGTAACTCCTGTACAGCACGTTCTATTGATGGATCTTGGCCTTTATAAATAAGCTCTGGGCGATCAACCACTTTAATATCAGGAGCCACGCCTTCGTTTTCTATAATCCAGTTACCTTGAGTATCTAAAATACGGAATGTAGCCGCAATGACTTGCCCGCCATCTACAAGAGCAGGGTTGCCAGAAATACCAATTAAGCCACCCCACGTACGCGTACCAATTAGCTTACCTAAACCCGCTTGGCGGAAGTAGTAAGGAATTGCGTCACCGCCTGAGCTTGAATAGCCGTTTATTAGCATTGCTTTAGGACCGTCGTGTGCAAACTGTGGCGTTTTAGTCGGCTCGGTGCCTCGGCGTTTCCAATAGTTAAGTGGTTTACGTGCAAGCCAGGTGATCATATGCTCAGGAATATAGCCACCGCCATTGTAACGGTCATCAATAATCATGGCGTCTTTGGTTGTTTGCGGCATGTAATTTTTAAACATGGCGCGGTTACCTTCATACGCTGTATTTGGCAGGTGTACGTAGCCAATACGTCCATTTGATAGCTTATTAACGTAGGCTGCACGCGAGTTAACCCAATCTAAATAACGTAGACCTTGCTCACTGGCTACCGGTTTTACTGTTACTTGCCACGCACCTTTGCTACGCGGTTTGCTGTTTAGCACTAGCTCTACTTGCTCGCCTTGGGTGTTTTCAAGGAGTTCGTAAAAGTTAGCAACGTCTTTAACCGAGCGGCCATTTACCGCAATAATATAATCGCCGTTATGTGCTTTTACGCCTGTAGTCCCCAGCGGTGAGCGGAAATCGTCATGCCAGTTTTCACCTTTGAAAATTTGCTCTATTTTTACGTAACCCGATGGATCGCTTGCAAGCTTAGCGCCTAATAAACCGTGGTTTTTACGTTCGGCTTTTGGCATATCACCCGATTGCACGTAAATATGGCCGGAGTTAATTTCGCCAGCAATTTCGCTAAGTACGTAATCAAGGTCACTACGGTGGCTAATAGCATCAGCCATAGGTTGGTATTTAGCTAAAATAGCATCCCAATCTTGACCGTGGTGGTTTTCGTCGTAGAACCAGTCACGCAATGTGCGCCAGCCTTCTACGTACATTTGTTGCCACTCAGCTTGCGAGTTAATTTTAAGCGTCATTTTGCTTAAATCGAGCTTGTTGGCGTCTAGGTCTTGCTTTGGTTTAGGCTCAATTAAGCTATAACCGCCGCTTGTATGTACAAGCAGATGTTCGCTGTTGCTCGATATAGTGTAATTGCTAACACCTTTAGCGACTGTTTCTAGCTCACTGTCGTGCTCGGTGCCTATAAGTTGTAAACCACCATTGGCAAGTGTAAGCACGCCGTCTTTTACTGCGGTTAAGCCTCGGTAATCGCCCGCTGGTGCATTAAGCGCGGTAACACGCTGCATAAAGTCGCTACTTTGCAGTGCGTTTTTAACTTTTTTGTCATCTTCTTTTTCGTCTTCTTTATCTTTTACAATCGTGGTTTCGTCACTTTGTAAGGCGATAAGCGGTTTAACGCTGTCGTTTACTGCGGCCGCATAAATACGGGTGGCGCGGTTAAACATGTAGTCAAACTCGTAGCTGCTAAACGCAAGGTTAAAGTCGCGCTCAGAGCTGAAGTAAAGGTATTGGCCATCTGGCGAAAAGGTTGGGTTTTGCTCGTTACTCATTTCGTCTGTTAGGCGCGTCACCTTTTCTTTTTTAAGGTTGTAGTGCCACAGTGAGGCATAACGGTTTTCGTTATTTTTAACATACACAATGTCTTGGCTATTAGGCGACCACGTATACTGAGTAATGCCGTCTTCGTCGTAAATGCCAGTATCAATTTTGTGTTGCTTGCCCGATTTTGCATCTAACCACCAAAGTGTGTTGTTTTTATCTGCAAACAATAGCTTAGCGCTATCGGGTGACCAAATAGGCGTAAAGCGCCAAATGGTACCATTGCTAGTAAGTTGCTTAATGGCATTGTTTTCACTGCGATCTTTTAAGTAAATTTCGTACTCGCCGCTTTCATCGCTCATGTAAGCAATGTAACGCCCATTTGGCGACCAGCTTGCGTCTATTTCACGGCTCTTATCTGTGTACGATAAGTTACGCGTAGGGCCTTGTTTAACAGGTACACTAAATAGCTCGCCACGGGCTGTAAATACAGCACGTTTGCCATCGTGAGAAATCGACATAGAATCAATAAAGTCGCTCACATTTTTGCTATACGGCATAGCGTATTGGCGCACACCGGCAATATTAATGCTCAGCTTAGTGCTTTTTTGTGTTTTTGCGTCAAAGCGATATAAGTAACCGCCGTTTTCATACACAATTGCATTAGGGCCTGCTGAGGGCCAAAGTACGTCAAAGTTTTTATAATTAGTGAGCTTTTTAGGCTCGCTGCCTTTGCGGTATTGGTAAAGGTTTAGTGTGTAATCACGGTCAGATACAAAATAAATGTTGTCGCCAACCCAGGTAGGTTGCTGGTCGGTTGCACGGTTAGTGGTTAGTTGCTCTGAGGTGTTATTTTCTAAATCGTAAATCCATACGTCTTGCGCGCGGCCGCCACGGGTGCGTTTCCAGGTACGAAACTCACGGTCAATGGGCGTATAAACATACTTGCTACCATCTGGGGAGAGCATACCGCCGCCAGTTTCTGGAATAGCTAAAGGCTGCTCAAGGCCACCGTCGGCAGGGACCATATAAGGGCGACCCATACGTTTGCCCCATGGTGTGCGGTTTGCTCTAAACACCACATTTTTACCATCGGCGGTCCAATCTAAAACGCGGTAATCAAAGCCACCACGCGGCGGCATTGGGCCAACATCGTTGTAGTATGTAAGCTGCTTAAGGCCTGAGCCATCGCTGTTGATCACATAAATTTGGCGACTGCCGTTATATTCGGCTGAAAATGCAATGCGCTTACCATCAGGAGAAAACTTAGGAAATGTTTCAAAACCAATATGGTCGGTTAAACGTTTGCTTTCGCCGGTTTGTGTATTAGCAATATAAATATCGCCACTGTAAACAAAGGTCACGTTTTGGTTATGAATATCAGGAAAGCGTAGTAAGCGAGTGTCTTTAGTTTCATAGGCCGATACGCTCGGTGCAATAACTGCAGCCAAGGCAAGCGCCAATGTTGTTAATTTTTTCATGGGATTACATCCTATATTAATAGCTGTTACATCATAACAATAAGGTTATAAATAGCGATGCACTTGCGATAAAAGGTCTGTTACAAAATGTGAATAAAAAAAGGTTGGCATTAAAACGCCAACCTTCAAGGGAGTACTCTTTTTAAAGAGTGAAATTAGTGGTCGTGATCGTCTTCTTCTTCCTCTTGCGCAATACCAAGCCAAGTAATTGCACTAGGAGCAAAAGTAAGCTCAACCTCACTTTCAATTTCTAAGTCTTCAAGGTGTACTTGCACAACGTGCTGAGCAATAGGGTCCGCTACATAAGCAAACTGACCATTTTGCGCCACTGTCATGCTAAAGCTCATGCCCTCTGGCATGGTTGATACATCTTGCTCGGTAATATCAACTTGGCCTTCAAGCTCCCAATGCATTTCGCCATCATGGTCGTGTGCGCTAAATACATTTAAAAAACCTAAGCTGTCTAATATTAAAAAGTGCTCGCCATGGGCAGAAAAAGAGTACGACACAGCACTTGCGCCATCGGCTAGTTGCCATTCTAGTTCTTCCATTTGTGCTGTTGCTGGGTTAATAGTTACAATTACGGCTTCGCCGCCACCATGGCCAGATGCTACGCCAATAAAGGTCTCGCTATCTTCGTGGCCATAAATACTACCAATGCGTAAATCGCCAACGGCTGCAATGTTCGCTATTTTTTCAGCTTCGTATTCATCATCGTGCTGGTGGGCTAATAACACACCATCACTACAGCCAAATGCCACGTAGTCGTGGTTTTGTGCCGCGCCGTGTAAATCAGGGCACGTAACTTCTAAGGTTTGTTCTAGCTCATATTCACCATCATGAAAGTGATAAACACCTACTTGGTCTGGCAGTACTTTAGCAACCGATGTGCTTTCGCTGTCATCACGACGAAGTGTTGATAATAAATGCTCACCGCGAGGCTCTGCTACGCCGTGCATATTAATATCGTAACTAATACCCGGAAGTGTTGCTGTTGCGCTGGTTATGTCGTTATCTGTTAATACTTCAACAGAGGCAACCGTGCCTGAGTCTGCATCACCATCATAAAAAACAGCTAATTGGCCGTCATGTTTTACAAGGTGAGTAGGTCGGCTGCCACTTGTTAGCTCATAACTGCTAGCCGCTGGGCTTTGCTCGTAGTCGTGTAAATGCTCGCCATGGTCTTCACGCCATAAACCACCATCAATAAAGCCTAAGTAATCTTGTGCGCGGCTTGCAATAACGGCATAACGAAAATCAGGTGATGACGATAGCGTGTTTGAATCATTCGTCAGGGTAAATGTTTCAAGTAAAGCGTTGTCATCTAGGTCATAAAAGCTGGCTTCGTTGCTATCGCCTGCCAGTACAGCTAATCTGCCTAATGAATCAATTGTGTAGCCATCATCATGGTCGTGATCATCATCGTCATGATCGTGCTCGTCCTCTACAACAATGGGATCTTTTTCTACAATGTTGGTTTGGGCATCGCCACAAGCTGTGATAAATGTAGTACTAATTGCCAGTGCAATAAGCTTTAATTGATATAGTTTTTTCATGTTTATTTCCTTTAATTATAATTTTTTAACGCTTAAAAATAACCGCGAATACCTAGCGCAAAACTACGTCCTGGACGTGGCGCTATATCTTTTACAAACGAGCTGTGCACGCGTGCTTCTGTATCTGTTAAGTTGGTGCCTCGTAGGTACACAGACATATCTTGGTTTAATACTGAAAGGTCGTAAGAGATGCTTGCATCAACCAATGTGTAGCCGTCTGTTGCTGTTTCTTGTGGGGCTGTGCGGTCTTGCTTTTGATAGCGAGTAACGTGAATATGCGCACTTAATTTATCTGTTTGATAGCTTAGTTCGCTACCAAAACGAAGCGGTGGAGTACGGGGTAAATCGCCGCCGTCTTTTAGGCGTGCACGAACGTAATCTGAGAATAAATCTACTTTAAATTCATCTGTTAACTGCCACGCAATTTGCGCTTCAAACCCGTGTAAAATTACGTCGTCTGTTTTAAATAAATAAACAGGTAGCTCTGATGAATGATCGTGTTCGTCGGCGCCTTCTTCATCGCCATGGTCGTGGCCACTTTCAGCGAATAAACCGGTGTCTATTTGGTAATAGTAATTATCTACTTGGTTATAAAAGGCATTTAAAATAAAGCCAACATCACCTTGGGTTTTACGAAAAGTTAAATCGATATTATTGGCTGTTTCTAGGTCAATTGCTTGATCAGACAAACCTAAATGACCGTCTTCACCTAAATTAAATAGTGCGCCTACTTCGTAAGTGCCAGTGCCAATGTGCGGCCCAAACGATAACAACTCAGAAGCAGAAGGCGCACGTTCAGATCGCGATACCGACAGCCCTAAATTATAGTTAGGTGTAAAATCCCACACTACGCCTGCCGATAAACTGATTGGTGTAAATTCATGCTCTACGTCAAATACACGAGTGGTTTCTGCGCTTTCTTCGTGGTCATGCTCGTCGGCTTCTTCTACTTCATCGTGTGCGTGAGCGTCAATATTTGGCAGTAATACGTTGCCAGCTTCAATTGTTACACGCTCTATACGTCCACCTACTTGCACTAAAAAATCACCAAAGTGCCTTTCTTCCATTAATGCTACAGCAAAGCTTTCGGTCTCTGATGGAGGCGTAAAAGCCTCTTCACCTTGTGCTTCAACATCGCTCTGTTTGTAATGAAAGCTAATGCCGCCATTCCACTCGCTAAATTGGTTATGTAGTAGGTCTATACGTAATTCATTTGTTTCGTTTTTAAAGGTAGTGCCAACAGCGCCACCTTCAATTTCAGCGTGTTCGTAGTCGGTATGGCCAACGCGCAGGTTTACTTTGTTTAGCCATTTATTATCTAGGTTGTACTCACCTAATAATTGCACTTTAGTTTGCTCTAAATCAGCAAATACGCTCTCTTCTTCGTCGCTGTGTTCTTCCACTTCTTCATCGCCGTGCGTATGGCCCGGAATACCGTATTGACGATTAAATTGCTCTACTGCTAAGCCAATAAAGCCGTTATCCATTAAGTAGCTAGCGCCAACAGTAAAACCGTCAGACTCTTCATTACTGTTTTCAACAGTGTAATCGCCACTATTGCCTTCACCGTCGCTATCTATATCTGCGGCTACAGGCACCTCGTAGTCGTCGGCCTCACGCCAAAATGCATCGGCGTAAAAAGCCACAGAGTCTGTGCCTGTGGTGGCATTAAACGAGGCTACTTTTTGGTTATCTACTGAGTTATGTTCTACGTTCCACTCGCCGCGTGTTGTGCTATCGGTTGGTACGCGGCTATCTACCACATTAACTACACCACCAATCGCTCCGCTACCATAGAACAGTGTTGCTGGGCCGCGTAATACTTCAATTTGTTGTGCGGTAGACGCTTCTGATGCAACAGAATGGTCGGGGCCAACGCGCGACACATCACTTACATCAAGGCCATTTTGAGTTATGAGTACACGCGGGCCGCTTAAACCACGAATAATTGGTGTACTGGCTACTTTACCGTGAAAGTTAGTATTAACGCCTGGGAGTTTTTCAAGGCTGTCGCCAAGTGTTGCAGCTTGTTGTCGTCTTAGTTGTTCGCCAGATAAAACGCTAACAGGTGAGGCAGATTCCATTGCCGACATATGAATAGGGGTTGCTTCAATATCAATAACTTCAATAGGCGAGCGCTTTAAATTAAACGTAACCGATTGGGTTTCATCATTCGTTATTGTTATATCGCGATGAAGATGCGCATAACCTGGCGCCACAACATGAAGCTCTTTTAAGCCATTGTTTAGCTCTGCAATAACAAACTTACCGTTTTCGTCGGTGGTTACTTGAAGGTCTGAACCTTCAACCTCTATGGTTGCGTTGGTAACTATTTTACCTTGATTGTTTAAAACAACGCCTTCAATTGTGGATGCCAGTACACTTGCTGGCAATAAAGCTGCGATGAGAACAGCTAATTGTGATCTAGGTTTCATTTGACTACCTTGTTAGATGTTATATTATATCAATTATGCGAGAAATGTTATAATGTATCAATGGTAATTAACTGTTGTTACTAAAATGTCTCCTTAAAAGTAACGCTTTTGAGTAGAGGCACTAATTTAGTAGAGGAAATAATGAAGTCGAGTCAAAGTGTTATGGATCGTATGGCGATTGGGTTATCGTTAATGTGTACAGTGCATTGTTTTGCAACCCCGGTTATTTTAGCGCTATTGCCAAGCTTTGCTGTACTGCAAATAGATAGTGAACAATTTCATTTATGGATTCTTGCAGCAGTATTACCCACCAGTTTATTGGCATTGAGCCTAGGCTGTAAAAAGCATAAGCGTAAGCGTTACATGGCCTGCGGCGTTATTGGGCTGTCTTTTATGATATGTGCGGTATTGCTAGGGCATGAAATAGCCGAAAAAGCGCTAACCTTAATAGGCTCAGCGTTTATTGCTGTAGCTCATTGGTTTAATTATCAACAATGCCTTAAACAAAATGACGATAACTGCCCGTGTTCAAGCGCTGAATCTGATCAGGTAGCTTAGCGTTTTCAGTGCTACAAATAGCTAACATGTAGCACTGTTCTAAATTTTAATAGCCTAAAGCTAAAAGTGAGTTAAAGTAATTATCCAATATTGGTTTATTACGCTTGGCTTAGGTTAATTAATATAATGAATACTGCTTTAAAATACTTACTGTTACTTTGCGCTTTTATGTGTTTTAAATTAAGCGCAAATACCCCCTACCAAATCCCTAGAAGCAGCGTTATAGAGCTCACTGAGCCCGCAACCAATCGGGTATATCCTGTTTTTATTCAGCTCCCTAAGTCATATAAAAAGTACCCTGAAAAAATATATCCAGTTATTTATTTAACCGATGCACCGTATACGTTTCCTATTGTGGCGGGAGCTACGCGGTTTCCTATGAATACCGGTAAAATGCAGCAGGCTATTATTGTGGCCATTAGCTACGAAAAAGGCTCCAAAGGGTCTAATAGCCGAGTTAGAGACTACACACCAAATAAGGCTAAAAGCTGGAAAAAACAAACAGGTAACGCTCAAAACCACGCGCTGTTTTTAAAAAATACTGTACTGCCGTTTATACAAAGTAACTACCGAGCAAGTAGCACACAAAAAACCTATATAGGTAATTCTTTAGGCGGGTTATTTGGTGCCACTATTTTATTTACGATGCCCGATTTATTTAACAATTATATTATTGGCAGCCCATCGGTTTGGTTTAACAGCAATGCAGTATTAGCGCTACAAGCACATAAGCCTAAAGTGCCTACAAAGGTTTATATATCGGTAGGGGCAAAGGAAACGCCAAGCTTTGGTGAAGGGCAAAATATAGTGGCAGGGGCAAAGCTATTAACGCAAAAAATTAATGCACTTAGCAGTGACAATATTGAATTAAAAAGCGTTGTTATTGAAGGGGCGAGCCATGCAACCGCATTTCCTACTACAGCAATACAAGGGCTTGATTGGGTGTTGGGAATGACACCAATCGACTTAAATATTTAATCATTCTAGCGTGCTAAATAGAGCGCTAACAGCGTTATAAATTTCTCATGTAGAACAGCTACATGTCGATATTTATGCCTTGTTATCACGCTATTTATCTGTCGCTATAAATGCCTAATAACTTAACACGATTGGTGTAGCCAATAAGCCCTAAAAAGCACTAAAAGCTTAGGCGCTTTCAAGTTCCTTTTTCCAGTTTACCAGCACTTCAATAAACTCAGGGCCTATACCACAGCAGCCACCAATAATGCTTGCGCCCTGGCTGTGCCATTTTTTAGCAAAGTCTAGATATTCTGAAGGTGTAATATCGCGATACGCTTGTGAGCCTTCGTTGGCTTTGTAATCGCGTGCTATAGGTGTAAAGCCATTAGCAAACGCCCCTAAAACAACACTTTTATTTTGCTTGGCTAATACTGCGTTGGTATCGCTAAAGGCTTGCTCTATAACTTCAGGTATTGAACAGTTAAAGAAAATACCAGCAACATTTTGTTGAAGCAAAGCCGTTACTGCGTCACTTACCAGCTCACCAGAGCGAAGTGTCGCTTGCTCGCTTATCACATCAGTTAAAGTAAATGCGTAATAACATGGCTTGTTTGAGCCTTTAAGGACGCTTGCCATAACGTGCGCTTCTTCAATACTCGATATAGTTTCGCCAATCCATAAATCTACGTGTTCGTCTTGCGCCTTGTATAGCGTATCTAAAATAGTAAATGCGCGTTCGCTTTCAAATAGTTCAGGGCGGTAAGAGCCAAATGCTGGTGGTAATGAACCTGCTACTAATACATTTTGTTTAGCATTTTGAGCTACTTCTTTTGCAATAACGGCAGCTTGCTGTGCAAGGGCTGCGCCTTGAGCTTGATATAGCTCTTCACCTAAATGAAAGGGCACACAGGCGTAGCTGTTAGCTGTAATTATTTCAGCACCGGCATCTATAAAACCTTGGTGTGCTTGGGTTACAAAATGCGGGGCTTCTATTAATGCTTGTGCGCTCCAAAGTGGCTGTGAAAACGGTGCGCCAATGCGCTTAAGTTCACGTCCCATGCCGCCATCTAAAATAGTTACTTTATTCATTGTGGGTTTCTGTATATCTAAAATAGTTACTTTATTCATTGTGGGTTTCTGTATATCTAAACTATATGGCGCTATTCAAACATACTTTTTAAATAATTATAATGAAACTTCATCAGGTTGAGCATGAATAAAGCTAAACCTATTAAATGAGTTATAAAAATGCACAAAAAAAGCGACTACCTAATAAGGTGTCGCTTTTTAGTAAGTATGATTAGCTTACTTATAAAAGGCTTCAACAGTGCCTTTTCTTGTAAGTAAAAGAGGTTGTCCGCGACGATCAAGCCCTTTTGGAGATGCAAACTTTATCCAACCTTCACTGATGCAGTATTCTTCAACATCAAAACGCTCTTTGCCGTTGAACGTGATACCAATATCGTGTTCAAAAACTTCTTCCACATGATGTGGGCTACGTGGGTTGATAGAAAGGCGATCTGGTAAAGCAGGTTTTGCGGTAGTGTCGTTCATGGTCATATTCTATATTGAATGAAGTATGCGCTATTGTAGGCAATACAATGCTTTCGCTCAAGAGAGATAGTAGTAAATGTGTTTAAAAATGTACTAATTAATGAGTTGTGTATACAAATGAGATTGCGCTTGGAAAATATTTACAGAGGAGGTTTTGAAGATATTCGACTAAATAATTATAAAGGTAAATATATTAATGGGTTATCTCTAACCCACTAAATTGTTTAGCAATTAGATGCTAACAATGTTCTCGGCTTGTGGGCCTTTTTGACCTTGAGTAACAGTAAACTGTACACGTTGGCCTTCAGCTAAAGTTTTGAAACCGTCGCCAGAGATTGCGCTGAAATGTGCAAAAACATCTGCGCCAGATTCTTGCTCGATAAAACCAAAACCTTTTGCTTCGTTAAACCATTTTACTGAACCAGTAGTTGTATTAGACATAATATGTATCCTAAAAAATTAATATAAGTGTGCCTGAAAAGAGGCGATTGAGCCGGAAAAAATAGTTAACTTGAGGATATCGCGTGGGATTATTACTAAAACAACGGGGTACTAACAAATAAAACAAAACTTCTTTCAAACTAGTATTCAAAATGGGTTATTGCTAACCCATTTTAACGAAAGCAATTAGATGCTAACGATGTTTTCAGCTTGTGGACCTTTTTGACCTTGTGTAACAGTAAACTGTACACGTTGGCCTTCAGCTAGAGTTTTGAAACCGTCGCCAGAGATTGCGCTGAAATGTGCGAAAACATCAGGACCAGATTCTTGCTCGATGAAACCAAAACCTTTTGCTTCGTTGAAAAATTTAACTGTACCAGTTGTAGTTGTAGACATAATAGTATCCTAAGGATTAATAAAAGTGCGCCTTAAATTAGGCAATTTAACAGGAAGAAAACATACATTTAACTGAGGATAACGCGAAGGATTATTACTAAAACAACGTGGTACTTACAAATAAATAGGGTTTTCTGTCAACCCGATGGCAAGCAGGATAACAGTAAATTAAGTTATATACCAAGCCCTATTGTAAATTTATTTTAGAGTAAGTGCTTTATTTGTTTGTTTGTTTTTTAACTAATTAGTTATGGTTGAGATGAACTTTTTTACTTCTGAATTAAAGATAAATCTATTATAATCAAAGCTTTATGCTTGTTTTTGTACGCGGTTTTAGAGTAGGTGAAATACAGGTTTTAATTGGTTAAAATATGACCTAATTACCTACTAAATATTTTAATATATATCTGAAATAATCTGATTCATTAGCTCCAAATTACAAATCCAAGTATTAATAATGCAATCCAAAGTGTTTCAGCAACAATTAAAACAATAGGTTTCATGCCTACTTCGGTAAGTTTTCCTAAATTAGTTTTCATACCTATGGCTGAAATAGCCGCAATTAAAAAGAACTGTGAAAGTTCGTTAGCGGTTTCAAGCACTATTGTAGGAAGAGAAAAGCAGCTATTTATTATCATAAGTATGACAAAGCCAATTAAAAAACCAGGTACTTTAGGTAATTCTCCGTGTTTTTCTTTATTTGAGCGATTAATAACAACCATCATAATAAGCACAACGGGTAGTAGCATAGCAACACGCACAAGCTTAGTTAGGGTTGCTATATCGCCGGTCTCAGGTGATACCGAATAACCAGCACCCACTACCTGCGCTACATCGTGTATTGTGCCGCCTAAAAATACGCCTGCATTATGCGCGTCAAATTCAAGGTAATTAACCACAATAGGGTAGATGATCATAGCTAGAGTCGACATGGCTGTTACGCCAATAACGGTTAATAAAGTGTCGCGTTCTTTATGTTCGCTGTTTGGCATAATAGACGAGATAGCTAGCGCAGCAGACGCTCCACAAATAGCAACCGAACCACCTGTAAGTGCACCAAAGCGCTTTTGTAAGCCAAATGCGCGTGCTAGTACTACGCCTAAAATAATAGTAGTAAATATAGCGCCCGCTAGCATAAGTGCGGTTTGCCAACCCAGTGTTACTAAATCTCCCAGTGCTATGCGTGTGCCTAGCAGTACTATACCGACGCGCAAAACCGTGGTGCCAGTAAAGTCGATACCTTTGGCGCAAGGGCTATCGCTTTGATACAAAAATGAGACTGCCATACCCAGTAACAAAGCAAACAGCATGGCTGGCGCGCCGTAATGCTCACTCAAAAATAAAGCGGCAAGGCCAGTCATTGCAGCAATGCTGGCGCCTTGCCATAAAGGTGATATTTTACTGCTTAATTTACCACTTAAACGCTGCATTACGCTTTTGCTGCGGTAAGTGCTACTAACACTTGGCGTTTACGTTCACCTGTAAAAGGTCGACGACCATGCATAGCCATTTCGTTATCAACTAAAGCAACGTCACCGTCTTGCCATGCAAGATCAAAGGTAAATACTTTAGAAAGCTCAACAATTTTATCAAGTCCTGCTTTAGGAATGGCACTACCATCACCAAAGGTAATGGCAATTGATGGGTTATCGCGTACACCTTTCCAGCCCATGTAAGCGGCAATCAGTTGGTTATAAAAAACCTGTACATTGTTTTCAAGAGTTACTACAGCAGGCAGTACCGGTGTAACGGCCTTTAGTGAGCCCTCTTCAAGCCATTCCCACTCGTAACCAAGTTCGGTTAATTTATTATGTGCTTCGTCTTTGGTTTCTACACTTAGCGTACTTTTCCAGCTTCGACCTTGGCCTGATGTTGCATCGTCAGCGGCTGGCATATAGGTGGTATATTTTAGGCCTTTGTGTTCAAAATCATGGGCAAGTTTACTGTCGTATTCTTTTAATGCGCTAAATAACTTATCTGACCGGCAAAGAGGTGTTGCACCACCTTCTTCTGCGGCCGATTTACAAAAGAAGAATAACTTACTTGGCGAAATAGGCGTTTGCGCCATTTCGTGATGTAAGTATATTTCTACATCTTTTGGCGCTTCGTTGGCTGTAAATACACGCTCGGTAAAATTAATACGTACCGCGTTAGACAGTGACTCTTTATAAGTAAAATTGTTGTAATCAAACCCTGCTGAAAAAGTATCAAAGGTTTCGGCGCTATTTACCGGGAAGCCACGAAACAGCACAGCACCTGAGCTGCGAAGCTTTGTAGCCAGTTCACTTTTATTCGCGCGAATGAAAGCTACCGCTTCTTCAACGGTGCTGGCGTTATTGTTATTAACCACAATGCACGGAAAAACCGAATCATCGAATGTTAATTGAGTTGGCACTGAGGCGTAGTTAATTTCGGTAGCTGACATTGTATGTTCCTAATCGTAAATTGGGTGAAAACGGTTAAAGGCAGCTTCACAAAAGTGCCCAGGGTCGTTAAATCGGCGATTACTGTTAAGCGCAGAAATTTGCGCCATTTCTTGCTCTGTTAATTCAAAATCAAACAGTGCGAGGTTTTCTTTCATGCGTTCAAGTTTTGAAGTTTTTGGAATAATGGCTATGCCGCGCTGCACGCCCCAACGAAGAACTACTTGTGCTGGCGTTTTGCCATGATTGTGTGCAGCCGCTTTAACAACGCTTTGCTCAAGAACTGATTCAGTTTTATCAGCCATTTCTAGCTCAAGGTATGAAAGCGCACCCAGTGGTGAAAACGCAGTAACCGGAATATCGTACTGCTTAGCTAATCTTACTAATCGCTCTTGCGTTAAATAAGGGTGCGACTCAATTTGCAACATAGCGGGTTTGATATTTGCGTAGGTCATTAAATCGTGAAGCAGCGCGCTTGAGTAATTACATACTCCAATGCGTTTAGCTTTGTTGTTATGTACTTGCTCTTCCATTGCTTGCCACGTTAAATATAGCGGCACTTTTGCCAGCTCCATTTGTGGATTTTGCGCGTCTGGGTCAACAAACCACTCTGGTGGATAGCGGGTTTCTATTGGCACAAATGTTTGCGCAATCGGAAAATGAATTAGGTATAAGTCTAGGTAATCTAGCTTTAAATCACTCAGTGTTTTATCAATCGCGAGGCCAACATGCTCTGGTGCATGAAAGGTATTCCACAGTTTTGATGTTACCCATAATTCTTCGCGAGTACATAAACCATCGTTTATTGCTTGGGCTATGCCATCGCCTACTTGTTCTTCGTTACCGTAGTCTGATGCGCAATCAAGATGGCGGTAACCTGCCTTAATGGCTTGGTATACCGTTTGCGCACAATCTTCTTGTGCTACTTTCCATAAACCGAACCCTACTGGAGGGATATTATTTAATGAACTCATTGGGAATTCCTGTTAAAAATGCATAATGACTTAGGTCTTGTATAAGACATAAGTTATTATACGAATCAAACAGTGTCAATACTGTGTTAACAGCAAAGTAGTAAATGGGTGGGTTAAAAAACCTACAGGCAGCAAAAAGGCAGCGTTTGCTGCCTTTAAAAAATATTTAATTATTATGCGCTAAAGTGAGTTTTTAGCACTAAACACGCTTTTAATTAATCAAGTTCAATTTGATAGTGGTAATGATCGCTACGGCATTTGCTTTGGCGGTATTCAATTAGCTTACCTTCGATTGATTCGGTAATTCGTGATACCAACAGCAGTGGGTCGCCAGCTTTAATAGCAAGCATTTTGGCATCATCAGCTGTAGCAAGTACAGCTTTAATACTGTCTTGGGTTTTGTGTACAGTTTGGTTAAATTTGGTTTGATAGTAATGGTACAATGTATGCGGAATATCACTACTTTGATGTATATCAGGAAAGTAGCTTTGCGGTAGGTATATAGTTTCGCTCATGCAAAATTCGTTATCAAGAATACGTCTACGAACAAGCTTGGTAACTTTGTCTTTTTTATTGAGTTGTAACGCATCTGTTACTTCAATTGGCGCTGCACAAAGCTCAACCGATAGCAGTTCAGCCTTTGGCAAATCAGCGCCTTTACCGTCGGCTTGTAACGGAAAAAACCTAAATAAGGCATCTTGCGCGGTATGCTCTGATACAAACGTACCAACGCCTTGGCGACGAGTCACTATTTTATTGTCGGTTAATAAATTAAGTGCTTTACGAACCGTACCTTGGCTTACGTTAAATTCTTCAGCAAGGCGAAATTCGCTTGGTAGTGCTTCGCCAGGTACCCAGCGTCTTTCAACAATGAGCTGTTTAATATAATCAGCCACTTGTAAGTAAAGCGGTTGAAAAGCCAAGCTTGGGCCACTTAATTTGTGATCAAACATAGAATTACTCATTATTATTTACCATTAAATTTAATCCACCTGTAGTTATATCATAGGTGAAACCTTTTACGCATATTTGCGCTAGCTCAATTAAACGTGAACTACCGCTGTAATGTTTTATAGGCGCAAAATATACATTATGCCTAAAAACAAATCGTTACACTACAATAGCTCACCCTTAGGAAATTAAAAGTGCTCAGTATTTCTTTTGAACTCATTTTGCTTATGGCGTTGTGCCTAAGCCTTGCCACTGTAATGCAAACTCTTAGCGGGTTTGGCTTTGGGTTGCTGGTGGTTGCAAGCTTTACGTTGCTTGATGTATTGCCACTTACGGCAACTACATTTTTAGTGAGTTTGCTAGGGTTAGTTAATTCAACAACCGTGGTCGTTAAAAACCGCAGTTCGGTAAAAGTACCCGAGCTAAAACTTATGTTGTATACCGGTATACCGTTAATGCTGATAGGTTTTGTGCTGCTTGAGTTTATGTCGTCGCATTTAACGCACTATTTAAACTTTATTTTAGGTGTAAGTATTCTGCTGTGCTGCGCTTTAATGCTGATTGGCCGCGATCCTGCTAATAAACAAAGCCGCCCTCGTTCGTTTTTAATAGCTGGAGGGGTGAGTGGATTACTTGGTGGGTTGTTTTCAACCTCAGGGCCGCCGCTTGTGTTTCAGTGTTATAAGCAAAATTGGTCTATTGAAGCTATTCGCAGTACGTTATTAGCGGTATTTACTATTGGCGGGCTAGTACGTGTAGGTATCGCCTTATTTGGTACTTTGCCGGGGCTCGACATTATGTTTTTAATTGCAGCGGCTATTCCCTTAGTGTTGTTAGTTACGCATTTTGCTCGTAAATTAACGCCTTACGTTGACGCTAAATGGATACGCATTATAGCTATTACGTTACTAGGACTGAGCGGCGTATCGCTGGTGGCTACATCGGCACCTGGCATTTTTTAAAAATTGCGATGTAAATAATTCATCTTGAGTTTATTTACGTTGACATGGGGATTACAATTATTTAACTTGTGTCTTATACAAGACTAATAATTGGTTAAGGAACTCCCATGAATGCATTTGAATTACGTGAGCCAGACTGGAACGCAATAGAACCAGCACGCTTAACCGCACAGCCAAAGTTACAAGGTAATGTGTTGGTTTTGCCCACTCAGTTTGGTGATATTAGCGTAACGATAAGCCAGTTTGGTTTACGTTTAAATGCAGGCACCACGCATGACGAGCAGTTTAAAATATTAACCACAACCCCATCAGAATACCCCCTCACACTTAGCAAAAACAATAATGATTACAGTGTAAGTGGTGGCGAATATCGCCTAGAGTTTTACTGCGACCCTTTTCATTTCAAACTTTATAAAAACGATGAGCTAGTGCAGCAATCAGCAACCGATGGCCACTTTGTACGCCAGCATCGTTTACCGCCACTGGCTAAAACTGATAACGGCTGGATATTAAGCTTAGAGCTTAACTACGATGAGGCCGTGTATGGTCTTGGCGAAAAATGGGGCAAGCTTGATAAACGCGGCCAACTTATTCGTTCATACAACCACGATGCGCTAGGCGTTAACGCCGAAAAGTCTTATAAAAACACACCGTATGCATGGAGCCCAGAAGGCTGGAACTTATTTGTACATACACCTGCGCCGGTAACTCATGGCGTAGGTTACGCACTGTGGTCGCAACGCGCATATGTATGTTTAGTTGAAGATGACGCGCTAGATGTATTTTTATATCAAGAACAAACACCTGCCCAAAGCATTAACCGTTACTGTGAGCTAACAGGTTTTGCACCGGTGCCACCGCAGTGGAGCTTTGGTGTTATTTTATCAAAAGCGTATTACAAAGATGCTGACGAATTACTTAGTGTTGCCCGCGAAGCGCGTGCTAAAAATATGCCGTGCGACGTAATTACTCTTGATGGCCGCGCATGGCAAGACACCGACACCCGCTTTGCATTTGAATGGGATCCAACACGCTACGCCGACCCAAAACCAGTGCTTGATGAACTAAAAGCGATGGATTTTAAAATTTGCGTATGGGAATACCCGATGATCTCGGTAAATAACCCATTATTTGCTAAAGCGGCCGAAAATGGCTGGCTTATAAAAGATAAACGCACCGGTAAAGCGTATCAATACGAGTGGGATTTAAGCCCATTTGGCGAAGTACTTACACCACTACCAGAGTCGGGTATTTTAGATTTTACGCACCCTGATGCTTATGAATATTGGCTCGAATCGCATAAGCCATTGTTTGAGCTGGGCGTAGATATGATAAAAGCAGACTTTGGCGAACAGCTAGAAGACGAAAACATGGTATCGCACAGTGGCGACAGCGGCATAAGATTACACAACGTTTACAGCATGTTGTATAACCGCTGCGTTTACGAAGCAGCCGAAAAATACTGTAAAACAGGGCCATTTTTGTTTAGCCGTTCAGCATGGACTGGCAGCCAACGTTTTCCTGCACAGTGGGGCGGCGACCCACAGGCCGATTGGCAGGGTTTAGCGGCAAGCATTCGTGGCAGTTTAGCGTGGGGCATGTCGGGCGGGCCATTTTTTGCAACCGACATTGGTGGTTTTTACAAAGACACCCGCGACGCAGAACTTTACGTGCGCTGGGCACAAGCCTCGGTATTTAGCGCACATATGCGCTTACATGGTATTGGTCCTCGCGAACCTTGGTCTTACACAGAGCAAGCAAGTGATGCGGTATTTGCAGCACTTAAATTGCGCTACCAACTTATTCCTTATTTAGAGCAAAGTGCCATACAAGCACAGCAAACTGGCTTACCAATTCAGCGTGCAATGGTTTTAGCATTTCCTGATGATGTGCTAGCGCATAGTTTTGATCAGCAATTTATGTGCGGTGAAAAATTGTTAGTAGTGCCGTGTGTCGTACCAAACGGTAAAGTGAAGTTTTATTTACCACAAGGCAACTGGATTCGCTTTCCTGATAAACAATCTTACGAAGGTGGTAAGTACTACGAGCACACACTCGCACTTGAAGAAATGGCAGTATTTGTACGCGAAGGCGACAGCCTAATGCTTGGCCCAGAGGTTCAACACACAGAACAAGACATGAGCCAATTAACAGCATGGCCTAAATAAATCTCGGCTTAATAAAAACACACACTACACACATACAACACACAATAATAAAGATATTAGCTTACTTTTTACCGAGTAAAGTAAGCTAAAAGGGGCGCAAGATGGAAGGTATGAACATTACCATGACACTGCTATCGTGCTTGGCGTTTATGGCGCTGGTGGGATATATCTCGTACCAAAAAACCAAAGGGGAAGTTAACACCCAAGATGGCTACTTTTTAGCGGGTCGTGGGTTAACGGGTACGTTTATAGCAGGGTCGATGATCCTCACAAATTTATCAGCAGAGCAACTAATTGGCCTCAATGGATCAGCCTATGGTTACAACCTAAGCTCAATGGCTTGGGAAGTAACCGCAGGAGTATCAACCATCATTATGGCGTTGATCTTTTTGCCTCGTTATTTAGCGGGTGCGTTTTCTACCTTGCCTGAATTTTTACGAGATCGTTTTGACGATACCGTACGCCGCATGACGGTGATCTTATTTATGGTAGGGTATTGTTTTATAACGATCCCTTCGGTTTTGTACTCAGGATCAATAGCCGTACTTAGGCTATTTGATGTTCCTACCTTATTAAATATGAGTTACGAAGCAAGCCTGATTGTGACCATTATTACAGTGGGCTCAGTTGGCGCTATATACGCTGTTTTTGGCGGTTTAAAGGCGGTTGCGGTATCAGATACCATTAACGGTGTTGGGTTATTAATTATTGGTATTCTAGTGCCCACACTAGGTTTGATAGCACTAGGCGACGGTAGTTTTTCAGAAGGGTTAAGCACCCTTGTAAACACCGATACAGAAAAACTCAACGCTATTGGTAGCGAGGATGATCCCGTCCCATTTGGCACTATTTTTACAGGTATGATCCTCGCTAATTTGTTTTATTGGGGTACTAATCAGTACGTGATCCAGCGTACGCTGGGCGCTAAAAACTTAGTAGAAGGGCAAAAAGGCGTGTTGTTTTCAGGGTACTTTAAAGTGTTAGTACCGTTTATGATGATGATCCCAGGCGTTATTGCTTACCATCTTTATAAACACGAAAGCCTACCCACTATCGATTTAGCTTACCCACATTTAGTGAAAGAAGTGCTTCCACAGTATTTATCTGGGTTCTTTTTGGCCGTATTGCTAGGTGCTGTATTTAGCTCATTTAATTCACTGCTCAATAGCGCGGCAACCTTATTTTGCTTAGACGTTTATAAGCCAATGAAAAAAAATAAGGTAACAGACAGCCAACTTATAAAAGTAGCCAAAATTACTAGTATTGTTATTGCCATATTGTCGTTTATAACTGCGCCATTATTGATGTTTGCGCCTGAAGGTTTATGGCACATAATTCGTGTGTTTACAGGCTTTTACAACATTCCGGTCATCACAATTGTATTGGTAGGTTTGTTTACTCGAAAAGTGCCTGCACTGGGCGCTAAAGTCGCGATTATATTCCATATTATTGCCTACACCTTGCTTAAATTTGTATGGGATGTAGACATAAACTTTATTCATATTTACGCCATTTTGTTCTTAATTGAATTGGCGATAATGCTGGGTATTGGTTACTACAAACCACTTAAAACACCATGGCAATTTACACGCAAAGCTGAGGTAGACCTTAACCCTTGGAAATACGCATTACCTTGCGCAATTGTATTAGTAAGCTTGATTGTTAGCTTATATATATTATTTTCGCCACTCGGATTGGTTGGTGGAACCAGTGTGTACTTTGTACCAAGTTTAGCTGCTGTATGGTCTACAGCCTTAGTGCTTAGCTGGTGGAGTGTACGTCGTTGGCAGGTTAGTTACGAAAATAGCTTAGCGCGTATTGGTGCTAAAAACGCCGCATAACCTGCGGCTATATTCTGTATACCAAACTTAAATCACATTTAATTCACATAATGTTTGCATTAGTAAGATAGTTTGTTTAAATTTAAAGCTCTTATATAAGATATAAGAGCTTTAAGGAAAGTACCACACACTGACACCGCTTTATTAGCAACACACACAATTGCTAGCGCGGTACCACACAGCACACACGCACAATATGGAGAATGACATGAGAGCTAAAAAGTCCGTCTTAAGCTTGGCAGTCACGTTAGCAATGACAACCGGTTTAGCGCTTAGCGCGCAGGTACATGCGCAGCAAGAGCAAACCGAACAAGAACAACAAAAAACAGAAACAGCTAAAAACGATACGTTTGAAAAAATAGTCGTTACTTCACAAAAAAGAACGCAAAGTTTAAACGAAGTACCTGTTGCGGTATCGGTACTTAATAGCGATCAAATTAATTCAGCTTTTGCTAATAACATGGAAGGCTTACAGTCACTTGTCCCTTCAGTTAGCTTTAGAAAAGGCACCACAACCCGTAACTCAGCGCTAACAGTGCGCGGTATTGGTACTATTTCATTTAGTATTGCTGCCGAGCCAAGTGTAGCAACTGTTGTTGATGGCGTGGTGCTTGGCCGCTCGGGTCAAGCATTTGCCGATTTATACGACGTAGACCGCATTGAAGTATTACGCGGGCCACAAGGTACATTGTTTGGTAAAAACGCCTCAGCAGGTGTGGTAAACATAACAACAAAAGATCCCTCGTACGACACAACAGGCAGCGTAGAAACCTCGTTTTATCAAGATAACGAATACCGTTTTAAAGGCGTTATAAGCGGCGGTTTAACCGACGACCTAGCGGCAAGCCTAACGGTATTTAAAGGTAAATTTGACGGTTACATTGATAACGTTTACAACAACGAAAAAGTAAACGGTTACGACCGTGAAGGTGCACGTGCTGTATTTAAATACGAGCCAGAGGATGACTTAAGCGTAAAATTTATTGCTGAATTTTATAACGCTGACGATGATTGTTGTGCCGACTTAGAAGCACTACCAAGTGGCCGTAATCCAGATTCAAAATCAGTACCAAATAGTAACGGTATTGTTGATGGCGTAGCCGATATTGATTTAGACCAACGCAGCGTTGATCACGATTACGAGTCGCGGACAATTGACGAACATAGCGCGTTTTCGGTACAGGTTGATAAAACAATTGGCGACTATACATATACTTCAATTACTGCACAGCGTTCGTGGGATAACACAGAGTACCGTGAAGGCGACTTTACCTCTATTGCTGGCGACAGCAGCGAGCCGGTATTTGACGCGCCGTTTCAATTACACGATTTAGGTGCACAGCAATGGGATCAGTTTTCGCAAGAATTTAGAGTTACATCAAACCTAGCTGGGCCATTTAACTATGTTGCTGGCTTATTTTATTGGAACATGGATTCACAACGTAACTTTACTCGCGATGCTAGTTGTCAAAATAATGGTGGCCAACTTGATAGCGCAATGGCTTTTTACGCGCAAAATAACTTATCGGGCGCTGAGCTTGATACAGCGCTTGCTGATTTAGAAGGTTACACACAAGGCCTAGGCGTTAGCTGTAATGCAAACGATATTGTATCGGCCACTGCTTTTATGAGCACAGAATTTAATAACTGGGCCGCTTTTGCCGATGGTACTTACGATTTATCTGAAGATTTACGCGTATTATTTGGTATTCGTTACACCGACGATGAAGTGTCGTACACGCATCGCCGTGTAAGTAATGATGTGTATGGCCGCACCGGTGTAGGCGTGCGCCCAGCAACACTTAATACAGATGATGAAGGCAAAGCCGAAGAAACCAACGTATCGGGTCGTTTAGGTATGCAATACGATTTAGGCGATGGCCAAATGATATACGGCACTTACTCGCAAGGTTACAAAGGCCCTGGTTTTAATATTTATTATAACTTTAACCCAGACACCGACAGCCGCGAAATAGCACCTGAAGAGTCTGACGCTTATGAAATAGGCTACAAATACGCAAGCCGCGAATTTGTATTTAACATGGCGCTTTTCAGAACTGAAATTGAAGGCTTTCAAGCTAACAACTTTGACTGTTCAGACGGCACTTGTATTACGCGCTTAACCAATGCGGGTGATGTAAGTACGCAAGGTGTTGAAGTTGACTTTATGTGGGCTGCAACAGAGTCGCTAACGCTTACCGGTGGTGTTGCTTACATTAAAGCTGAAATTGACGAGTTTAATTGTCCGGCAGAGGTAGCCGCAGGTTCATGTACTGACCGTTCAGGTTTAGATGTACCATTTTCGCCAGATTTAAAATACTCACTAACGGCTGACTACTTTATTGAAACCGACCATGGCTTTAACGTACATATAAATGGCTCTTATATTTACACCGACGAGCAATACTCAGACCTACCAGACAACGTAGGCGAATTTAACCCAGCCGCTTTGTTACCAGATTACGGTATTTTAAATGCAAGTGTGGGTTTATCGTTTAAAGATGACGCGTTTAGAGTGTCGCTTATTGCTAAAAACTTAACCGACGAAAGCTACGTAACTACCTACAGTGGCGATAACTTCCGTTACCAAATACCACGTGATGCTGAGCGCTACTTTGGAGTATCGTTTAAAGCACGTTTTTAATATTTAAATAATTCTCTTAATAATTTCCCTACAAGCGCAACGTTTTACACGTTGCGCTTTTTTTGTGACTTATCTTTGTAATAGTTTAGTCATTTTACTTTCATCAAAATTACCTTTATCAGTCACATCTGTTTTCTATAGTGCAGCGGTTGATCTTTTTTGTGTTTACACATTTCAAAAAAATAACCACTAAACAATGGGAATTACGGATGAAAATTAAAAAAGTCGCTGCGGCAATCGCGCTAACGTTAACGTTTAGCGCAGTGAGCCATGCTGATGTACTACCGCAAAGCCAAACAGACAGCAGCTGGTATAGCGCTGCGCAAACTAAACTAACAATAAAAACAGCACAAGCGCAGGCTACACAAGCCACTAAAGCTAAAAACGTCATTTTATTTGTGGGCGATGGCATGGGTATTTCTACTCTTACCGCCGCGCGTATTTTAAAAGGTCAACGAGCAGGCGAATTAGGCGAGGAAGGTTATTTAAGTTTTGAAGAATTCCCATACTCTGCACAAGTTAAAACGTATAACGTAGATGCTCAAACGCCCGATTCAGCAGGCACGATGACGGCTATTATTTCGGGTGTAAAAACCGATGTGGGCGTTATTGGTGTAGATGAAGATATTGAACGCGGCGTGTGTTCAACAGTAGCAGGTAATGAGCTAATTACCGCGACTGAATTGGCTGAAATTAAAGGGCTATCTACCGGTATTATTTCTACAGCACGTATTACTCATGCAACTCCTGCTGCAACGTATGCTAAATCGGCTGACCGTAACTGGGAAGACGTATCAGATATGCCAGAAGATGCCGTAACGGGTGGCTGTGAAGACATTGCATCGCAACTGGTTAACTTTGAAAAAAACCTAGAAGCACGATTTGTAGGTACCGACGTAGACGGTCTGGATTTTGTAATGGGTGGCGGTCGTCGTCACTTTTTACCAAAAGACGAAACAGCTAACTCAACAGATGCTGTAAGCGCTATAGAAGGCGACCGTACTGACGAGCGCAACTTAGTAACTGAGTGGCAAACACAATACCCAGATGCTACGTACGTGATGGATCAAACAGGCTTTGATGCAATAGCAGACGACGCCACTAAAGTATTTGGTTTATTTAACGAATCCCACATGCAATACGAAGCTGACCGCGCAAACGATGTAGCGGGCGAGCCTTCGCTTACCGATATGACTACTAAAGCAATTGAAGTGCTTGGTAAAAACGATAACGGATTTTTCTTAACGGTTGAGTCGGGTCGAATTGACCACGCGCACCATGCGGGTAATGCATACAACGCGCTTAACGACACCATTGAGTTTGCTAAAGCCGTGCAAGCAGCGGTAGATAACACTAATCCTGAAGAAACCCTTATTTTAGTAACCGCCGATCACAGCCATGTATTTACTATTGCAGGCTACCCTAAGCGTGGCAATCCAATTTTGGGTCAAGTAGTTGCAGTAGGCGAAACTACACCAAGCCTAGCTGCCGACGATATGCCGTACACCACAGTAGGTTACGCAAATGGTTTAGGTTTTAGAAACTTGGGCAGTGAGACTGATGCGGATGCAAGTTACACAAGTGCTGCTGTTGCAGGGCGTGTTGAGCTAAATGGCGTTGATACAACAACCCCAGGTTTTCACCAAGAAGCAACTGTACCAATGGGCTCAGAAACACACGCGGGTGAAGATATTTCACTGCATGCAAAAGGTCCAGGTGCTCAGCTAGCACAAGGCGTAATTGAACAAAACGTAGTGTTTCATCTAATTAATCAAGCTCTTGAACTAACTCAGCAATAATGGCGGCTAACATGAACAAATTAACGGTACTTTCTTTGGCAGTAATGGTCGCGCTAGCAGGTTGCTCGAGTGACGATAACAAAAATGAAAATAATATTATCGCAGTAGATAACGCTATTGCAGTGGGCTCTGAGCAGTGCATTAATGGCGGTGTAGAGACTCAAGTAGGCGCAGATACCAATAATAACGACGTGCTAGACAGCGACGAAGTTAACTCAACTAATTTAGTGTGTAATGCACCTGCAACGTCGCTCACAAACGAGCAATTAGCCTCGCTTACTAGTAATGCATGGTTTAGTGAAGCACAAACAAAATTAGGTGCTGCACAAACAGCCAGTAGCAACATTGTTACTGAATCAGGCAAAGCTAAAAACGTTATTTTATTTGTGGGCGATGGTATGGGTATTTCTACCATAACCGCAGCACGTATTTTAGCGGGTCAGTTAGAAGGCGAAATGGGTGAAGAGCACCAGTTAAGCTTTGAAACGATGCCTTTTTCGGGCTTTGTAAAAACATACAACGTAGATGCGCAAACGCCAGATTCGGCAGGCACTATGACCGCAATGGCATCGGGTGTTAAAACCGACGCGGGCGTTTTAGGTATTGATGAAGCGGTTGAACGCGGTAATTGTGCATCAGGCAAAGGGCACGAACTAGTTACCTCATTAGAGCTTGCTGAAATTGCAGGTAAAGCAACAGGGATTATTTCTACAGCGCGTATTACTCACGCAACCCCAGCTGCAACGTATGCTAAATCGGCAGAGCGTAACTGGGAAGATATCTCCGATATGCCAGAAAGTGCCGCAACGTGTGAAGACATAGCATCGCAACTGGTTAACTTTGAAGCCAACCTAGAAGCACGCTTTAGTGGTGTTGATGTAGACGGTATTGACGTAGTAATGGGCGGCGGTCGTCGTCACTTTTTACCAAAAGATGCTGCGTTTAACTCAGCCGATGCAGTAAGTGCTGTTGAAGGGGATAGAACCGATAACCGCGACTTAACTGCAGAGTGGAAAACGCAATATCCAAATGGTACTTACGTAATGGATCAAACCGGTTTTGATGCAATAAGTGACGACGCCACTAAAGTGTTTGGCTTATTTAATGAGTCCCACATGCAGTACGAAGCTGACCGCGCAAACGATGTTGCAGGCGAGCCTTCGCTTTCACAAATGACCGAAAAAGCAATAAACGTGCTTGATAACAACGAGCAAGGTTTTTTCTTAACGGTTGAGTCGGGTCGAATTGACCACGCGCATCATGCGGGTAACGCTTATAACGCGTTAAACGACACTATTGAGCTTGCTAAAGCCGTTAAAGTGGCGATGGAAAACACCAACCCAGAAGAAACATTAATAGTTGTAACAGCCGATCACAGCCATGTATTTACCATTGCCGGTTACCCTAAACGCGGTAACCCAATTTTAGGTAAAGTGGTTGCCGTGGGCGAAACTGAGCCAAGCCTCGCCGCCGACGATATGCCTTATACAACTGTTGGCTACACTAATGGTTTAGGTTATAGAGATTTAGGCGATGAAACCAATGCCGATGCATCTTACTTAGCCGCACCGGTAACAGGGCGTGTTGATTTAAGCGATGTTGATACAACAACACCGGGTTTTCACCAAGAGTCGTTAGTACCACTTGGCTCAGAAACACATGCCGGTGAAGATGTTGGCGTTTATGCAATGGGCCCAGGTGCACACTTGGTAACAGGCACAAACGAGCAAAGCTTTTTATTCCATGTAATGGACTTTGCAGCTGACTTTGTAAAAACAGCAGACGAAAAACTAGCGCAATAAATACCGGCTAGTTATAAATTTAGTTAAATATATCTAAATAAAAAACCCTGCATACTGTGCGGGGTTTTGTCATTAAACTGACATTTATAATCGTTATGTTATTGCCATAAACTTGAAATATAAATAAGAGATAGCTAAATGAAAAAAGCGTTATTAATAATTGCCACGCTTGTAAGTACAAGTAGCTTTGCCTCGCAATGTGATATTGATGCCAAGTATTTAAAAGCGGATTATAAAATTACCAACAGCCATAAAGCGCAGCAAAGTAGCGAGTCACTTACCCTTTGGCGAAACAACCAGCAAGTAGCGCATCAAAGTGAAGTAATAACCGAGCTTTGGCAGCACTTAGCTAATAATCAAATACGACCAATACGTTACTTTAATGCCCAGCAACGCGGTATTGAGTACCAACCATCTGAGGTACGCGGCGTACAAAATTGGAGTGCTAAAAACCAGCTGGTGGATAACCACCTAATCGAAAAAATGACCCTAGTAAGCACACAAGGCACAGGCTGCGATGAAGTAAAAAACTATACACTGAGCGAAAATGGCAACGACTTTAACCTCGCCTTTTTTACGCATTCAAAATTAGTTAAAACATTTACTATTAGTAATAAAAAAAACAAAACAACTACATTGCTAAGCCTTAATAATGTAAACACTGAGATGCCATTAATTACCGCTCAATTTGCACAGTGGGATCGTTTTCAAACCACCGATTACGCCGACATTGGCGATAACGAAGGCGACCCGTTTTTAGCTAAAATGATAAACCTTGGTTTTATTGAGCACAGCGCAACAGGTTTTTATAATCAGCAGGGCGAGGCTATTCAAGGCGGACATCATCACTAGGTTTTAGCGTTTTTAAATGTAGTAGCTCATAGCTGAAAATGGCAGGTGGTTATGAGCTACAAGTAGATTAATTTAAGCCATTCCTGCCCAAGTAATACTGCAAACACTTTCCCATTTTATAAAACACACCATCAGCTATATAATATTTATAGTTGGTATTAACTTACACTATTTGATACTAATAAAAGTCCATTGAAATGCTTTCTAAAGTGAAATGATAGAATACTTAAATTCATTCATCAGTTTTTTATACAGAGGCAGTAAAGCCTCTTTGAGTAATTTACCATGAAAACATTTAGTCAGAAGACACGAAAAAACATACAGGCTTGTTGTATGGCTCCATTTGTAGTTTTTCCTGCACTATTAGTGGCATTTCTAATTTTATATAGTTATTCGCTTGCTACTGGTTACGTTGTCTCTACAACAGGCTTTGAAACTTGGATTATAATGGCTTTTGTTGGGTGGCTTTTAGCTGCATTTTTAACTCTTTTTTATGGTTTGCCGATAGCTTTGTTGCTTCAACATTTTAATAAATTCAAACTTCGTTTTTTACTCCCTTTAAGTTTAGTACCCACTTTCATAGTATTGTTAGCCACTAAATCAGAGCATGGGGTGTTATTAATCTATGTTTATAGTTCAGCTATTGTGGCTGTGGCCTACTGGTTTATATTCACAAGGAAAAAGTGTGGAGAATAAAATAATGAAAAAAGTGAATGTGCCGGTAGATTGGGTCGAAAATTCAAATCCCGTTCAGCCTGGTTTATATTTTGTTGCGTCTAGTTATAAAACTGGGTTCGGTTCTTACGATTACCTTAACTGGGATGGTGAAAAGTGGCTTAAAGCTGACTCAATAAAGGTTGTTGGTTGGGTTTCCCTTGGATATTTTTTAGGTTTAATAGATGCTGGTTGGCCTATGAGTGATGAGCGAGATAAAAAGCTTGAAGAGTTGAGCAATAAAAATAAAGAAAAATTCAAAGGAGACGAAGGTGGATTCGTTGAAGTTGAGTAACATACAAAGTTAATTATTTAGAAGTTTTGCCTCTAAACGAGGCAAAACCATTATCTCTAATAACTCAAACCCGACTACCTAAATTACTCAAGATGAGCATCATCAGGCTTTTTGGGTCTATCAGCTAGCTCTGTTAGGCCGTCTTCGCAATCGCCGCTGTCGCAGGTATTTAAATCGCTTTGTGCTTGTTTATCTTGTTGCAGAACTTGTTTTAAATCTTCCATGCGTTGGCGCACGGCTACGCCGTAGCTAGCGTCGTCTCCCCATAACGCAGCAAGTTGCAGTACTGCAGCGCGGTCGTGGTCTCTAAATAGTTTACCAGCACGTTCTGCATCTTGCTTAGTGTTACCTAGTAACTCCAGAGCTTCTACGGCAAGGTTAATGGCCGAGTCGACTGTTTCTCGGTTAAACGCATCTACTTTTAAATTAAGTAACTGATACGCATGGCGGCGGTCGATTGCGCGAGCAACTATTTTAAGCTGCGGGTAGTTTTTATGCGCGAGCTTAATTATCTCAATGGTTTTATCGGGGTTATCAATTGCAATTACCAGCATTTGCGCGGTGTGCGCGCCTGCGGCTTCAAGGAGTTCTTGGCGTGCGGCATCGCCATAAAATACGGTATTGCCAAAACGGCGTAGTAATTCTATTTGGCTAGGGCTGTGATCAAGTACGGTTATTTCGTAGCCTTGCGCGTGCAGTAAACGCCCCATAATTTGGCCAAAACGTCCGTAGCCCGCAATAATTACGTGCTTAGCGGTGCTAATTTGCTCTGGCTTATCAAACTCAGGCAGAGCACTGCTGCTGCGTTTTTGTATTTGCTCATAAACCATAAGTAATAACGGCGCTATTAGCATTGATACCGCCACAACTAAGGTAACAAGGCTGGTTTGCTCGGGCGTTAAAATACTTAAGGTGGTGGTTACGCTTAACAGTACAAAGGCAAACTCACCCCCTTGGGCAAGCGCTAAGGCAAATAATAATTGCTGTTTACTGTTAATTTTAAAGGTAACGGCAAGGGCAAATAAAATGCAGGCTTTAACCACAATGAGTAAAACCACTAAGCCTATAACAGTACTAAACTCGTTAAATAGCAGTTCAAAGTTAATTGATGCGCCAACAGTTATAAAAAACAATCCTAAAAGTAAGCCTTTAAAAGGCTCTATATCGGCTTCTAATTCGTGTCTAAACTCACTCTCGGCAAGTACAACGCCGGCTAAAAAAGTCCCCAAAGCAGGCGATAAACCAATACTTTGCATAACCAGTGCAATAGCGACCACTAAAAACAGTGCAAAAATAGTAAATATTTCGCGCATGTGCGTTTGGGCAATGTATCTAAATAACGGCGCCGATACATATTTACCGCCGGCAATAATAGCGGCAATAACCGCAACCGATACACATACTTGTTGCCATACAGGCCAGCTCGCAATAATCGAATCGCTGATTTCTTTTGTGCTAGTTTGCGGGGCAAATGCGAGCAGTGGCAATAGGGCTAAAATAGGAATAATGGCGATGTCTTGAAACAGCAATACCGAAAACGCGTTTTGTCCGGCTTCTTGCTTTAGCCAGCCTTTTTCTTCAAGGCTTTGCAGTACAATAGCGGTAGAGGAGAGCGCCAACATTAAACCAATGGCGAGTGCGGTTTGCCAATGCATAGCAAAAAACCAATAACAAAACGCAAAAATAGCCGCAGCCGATAGCACAACCTGTAAGCCGCCAAGCCCTAAAATAGAGTGGCGCAATGTCCATAAACGCGAAGGTTGTAGCTCAAGGCCCACTAAAAAAAGCATCATTACTACGCCAAATTCAGCGAAGTGCATTACATCTGTTTGATCGCCCACAACACCCAGCGCATAAGGGCCAATGAGTATGCCGGCAATTAAATAACCTAACACTGAGCCCAGTCCGACTCGTTTTGCAATAGGGACAGCTACAATGGCTGCTGCTAAGTAAATTAAAGCAATTTCTAACACGCGTTTATCCTAATAACATCAAGGCTTTTAGAATGGCTTAGCTGCTTATAAAATACAATGGATTATATGGCTCAAAGTTGCTTATTTATCAGTAGTTATAACACTAATGGTTATAACTACTGGGCTAAGAATAGCACTTTATGTTGAAGGGCTTGTTGGAGACTAAATATTACAAACACTTATAATTGCTGAGCTTGGTTGGCCTGAATCAGAATGGTAAATAGTAATGTTTGAGCTGATTGTATTTTCAACGTTTGTTTCAATTACTGTTACTTCAAACTCGGCAGATGCAGGTAGGTCGATATCTAATTCGCTATCGAGGTAAGTACTTCCGCTTTTTTGCAAAGTAAGTGGTTTGGTTTGATCAAAGCTAAATTGAAAGCTATCTGACGCTAAAAGTGTATCTACCATGTTAAAGCGTAAGTTAACGGTGTCGGGGCCTGAAAACTCAGCACATACAAATACCGAAACCTCAACAGCTTGTAAAACGGGCATGCTATTTTGGCCTATATCCACAGTAAAGTTGCTTTGCGTAATTGCTACAGAGTTATATACCCCTGTTGCGAGTCTTTCGTCTGCGGTGGTAATCGTTATTTTTTCACCTTGCGCTAAATTAACCTCTTCATCAAAAAAGCCGTTTGTGTTGGTGCTGTACTGCTGTCCATTAATTGTTAGCTGTGCATTGCTTATAGCCGCTTTTTGCACATTAGTGAGTTGTCCTTTAATACGACCGGTAAGTAGGGCAGAGTTAGTTACTGTAATTGAGAATTGCACACTTTTTGAAAATCCATCAGCATCAGTTGCTACAACGGTTAGCGTGTAAATACCTGTCATATCGGCGATAAATTCGGTAATACTTTGGTTTGTATTGCTTAAACTGGTGCTCGAGCCTGAAGGCGCTGATAGTGTCCAGGCGTAATCGAGAGTGGTTCCCTCAGGGTCGTAACTTTGGCTTACATCAAATTTAACTGCATTGCCCACTACATCGTAGCGTGATTGCTCCCCTGTGAAGCTAATTACTGGCAATGCGTTTTGTATTACATCAATTGTTAGGGTTTTTGTGTCAGAGTACTGCACGCCATCGTTAGTGCGTAACGAAATAACCACTTGCCCCTCTACTGATGCGCTAAACGTTGGTTTTGGTATTGTATTACTGCTAAGCGTTGCTTGGCCTTGCGACGAAATGATTTCCCATTGGTAGCTTAGTGGTTGGCCTTCTGGATCGTAACTAGGTGAGGCATCAAGTAAAACTTGTTCATCAATCGTTATAGAGGTTTCATAAGTTACCAAAGTGATAGGTTTTTTATTGCTACTGGCATGCAGTACTGAGGTTGCTTGGTTTGAGCTTAATTGCCCATCAGACACTGTAAGCACTACAACGTAGTCGCCTTCTTTATCGGCAACAATAGAAGGTGTTGTTGATGTGCTGTTAGTCAGTTGTGATGCACTATTTACAGGCTTAGCTTGTAACTGCCAGTTATAGCTCAGCGTATCTCCGTCGGGGTCGCTACATTGTTGGCACTGCAAAGTGGTTGATTCGTTTAACGTAATATCACGTTCGGACTCAAGTGTTGCAACGGGGGCTTTATTACTTGTGGTAACAGTTAAAGTAACTGATGCGGTATCGCTTTCGTTTTGTTGATCGGTAACAGTGAGTGAAAGCGTGTAATCTCCAGCTGTTGACGCTGAAAACCCAGCGGTATGATTTTGCATGTTTGAAAGAGCCGGCGTGCTGCCCTCGGGTTTTGATGTAATTGCCCAGGCATAACTAAGCGTATCGTTTTTATCGGGATCAGTACTTTGGTTACCATAAAGCGTAACAACTTCATTTGGGGCAATTGTATTATTTTCTACGTTTATAACCGCTTGTGGCGATGAGTTAGAATTAAGCGATTCACTTTTTATGAGTACGACAGTGCTTGCTGTATCACCTTGTGAATCAGTAACGGTAAGCTCAACTTTAAAATCGCCTATTTCGTCGGCAACAAACTGGCTTTTAACTTGAGTCGCATTTTCAAGCGTTGTATTACTTGCTACGGGCTTGGTAATAAATTGCCATTTGTATTGATTAATGGCGCCGCTGGTTGTGCTACTTTGCGCGGCATTTAAAAGCACAACATCACCTTGCTTAACGGTTTGTGTGCTACCTGCGTTAGCTATTAGTTGGGTATTTGCAGTAACGGTGAATTGTTTTTGTGCCGGTGTGCTGGAAAGCTTACCGTCACTCACGGTTAATACTAATTGGTATTCTTGTGCTTCAGATACTGAAAACTCAACGGTACTTTCGTTATTAACCGTAATCGGTATTTCTACTTGTTCGTTTTTGCTGGTTAATTGCCATTGATAGGTGAGTGCATCGCCATCGGGGTCGCTACTTTGTGCTGCCCTAAAAACGAGGGTGGTATTTACTTTAAACCCCGATTGTTCGGTGGTAATAACCGCAATAGGTTTTGTGTTAGTGCTGACCGGTTTAGTTACTGTTTTAGAGTCTGATCCTCCAGAGCCACATGCTACGAGGGTGAATAAAGCAGTAATTAAAATTAATAACTTCCATTTCATAATATCAATATCCTTTTAAAAAGTTGAATATTAATATGTACCCAAATTAGCTATTAAGCAAAAAAATAAATCAAATAAGTACTTTTGTATTATTTGGGGGAATAGTTAACGCGAAACAGTGCTACTTTTGAATCATTTATTCATTGAGAGGAGTGTTTTATGCCCTGATTGATAGGGCATAAAGTACATTAAAGGGCAGTTGAATAACGGTTAAATAGAGTTAGTCAGCTACTTTTACTGAACCGCTAATATTATCGATACTTACATCGCCCGAGCCCGACTCAGTAATAGTCAGCCCCTTTGCATGGTTAACGCGAATATTACCCGAACCGTCTTCAATTGTTACGTTTGAGCCAATATGCTCAATAAGCAGGTCGCCAGAGTTATCATCAACATTAACTGCACCGCTTATATGGCTTATTACTATATCACCCGATCCATCTTCAACGTTTAGTGAACCGCTTATGTTGCTCACGTGCATTTCACCAGAACCATCGTCAATAGTTGCATTGCCGCTTACGTTGTTAATATGAATACTGCCAGAGCCGTCGGTTAGCTCTAAATTACCCGCGATGTTTTCAAAGTTTACTTCACCTGATCCATCGTCAACAGTTAGGTTTTTAGCACCGCTTATCGTTAAATCTCCTGAGCCGTCTTTTACATCAATATTGCTTTGCATAGCATTTATTAAAATGTCGCCTGAGCCATCATCGATATCTAAATTTAGATTACTTGGCACAGTAACAACTAAATCAATATGTGGAGATTGACCATTGTAAAAGCTAATACCATTACGGCTTTTATTTTGGGAAACAAGCTTTGCCTGTTTACCGTCTTGCTCGAGCGTTAGCTCGTACTCATCTTCAATATCGGCTGTGTAAATGGTGGCATCAACACTAATGCTGGTGGCTGTTTTTGAGCCTTTTATTTCAAGGCTACCCGCACCGCTTAATACGTTTAAATATTCAAGATTATTGCTTGGCAGTGATAGCTGTTGAGTTTGCTTTACTGAGGCAACGCTTGGCGATATATGAAATACACAGCCACTTAATAATAAAATGCCGCCAATAAGCGAAAGTGGTTTTGCAATGCTTAATTGTGTTGATGAGCTCATGTTTAGTCCTTTGTATTTTTGTTTGTATTTATATAAACAATATAGAGCAAAAATGAGGCCGAAATGTAAGCTGTTGTTTTATATGGGGTGGTGGTTTTTTATGAAAGTTGAAATACTAATAAGTGGTTAAAATAACTAATTATTAATATAAAAGGATGCGCGATGCATCCTTTTATAATTGCTCTGCTTTTATTAGGGAACTAATTAAAAGCTGTAAGTAATATTACCGTATAAGAAACGTCCGTCTAATCCGTAAGGCGCATACGGTGTGTACGGGAATATTTGGCCAAAGTCAGAGTAACCAATGTTATCCACGGTGGCTTGTGGGTACTGATCGAACAAGTTGTTTGCACCAACGGCAAACTTCCAATATTCGTCTGGACGGTATGCCACTTCTAGGTCGGTGATCCACTTAGGGTCTAGGTATTCATCGCGGTCAGCTGTAGTTGAAATATCAGCGACTTCACCATAACGTGTGGCACGCAGGGTAGTTTGCCATTCGTTAAAGTTCCACACTGCTGATAGGTTCCATTTGCTATCTGGCGTGCCTTCTTCAAAGCGACCTACTTCACGACGTGCAAACACTACGTAGTCGTCACCTAGTGAGTTTAGCTGTGCTGGGTTGTCGTTTACGTGCGTTACTTCGGTGTCGTTAAAGTTAGCTGCTACGTTTAGGCGTAAATCACCTAAGTTGTCTAAATCTAGGTTATAAGTGGCAACTATATCTACACCTTGCGTGCGTGAGTCGATAGCGTTGGTAAAGTAACGTACGCTTTCGGTATTTAGCTCACCTGCATTTTGTAGTATTTCTACTACGGCATCGCCCTCTAAGTTTTCAGACAATACAATACGGTCATCAATATCAATACGGTATGCATCAACCGTTAAGCTAAAGCTGCCTTGCGTGTACATAAAGCCCGCTGTAACGTTTACTGACTCTTCAGCATCTAACGGCTGAGCACCAAGTGCTTGCGCTGCGGCTGAATCGGTCGGGAATAAACCCACTTCAAATGGTTGGTTGTTTTCAAGTACTGTTGATATTTGGCGGTACGAGCTTTGCGCTAAAGATGGTGCACGGAAACCTGTGCTAATTGCTCCGCGCAGTGATAGGTTTTCAGTAATGCTGAAACGCGAGGCAAGTTTAGAGGTAAACGTGTCACCAAAGTCGCTGTAATCTTCATAACGACCCGCTAAAACTACGTTCCATTTTTCTGTTAAGTAGGTATCAAACTCAACAAATAAAGCGATGTTATGACGGCTTTCGTCAGTCGCACTTTCTGGTCCAAAGCCAGCAAGTACTTGCGCGCCACCGGCTGCAATTGGGTTACCGTCGCTATCAAGGGCAGTGATGTAAGACGCTTCTTCGCCTTCTTCAATTTTGTAGCTTTCGTTGCGGTATTCAGTACCTACGGTAAAAAATACGTCATCAGGTAAACCTAAATCAAGTGTGGTATTGGCCGTTGCGTTTACTAAAAACTGATCGTAAACCAGTGCACCGTTGTCAAATTCGGTTGGGCTGTCGGCACCTAGTGATGTGTTTATACTATTTACAACACCGAAGCCAAAGTCGTTACGGCCGTAGTTGGTACTTACATCCCATGTCCAGTCGTTTGTTTCGCCTTGTAAGCCCAATGCAAATGAGTAATCTTGTACGTCAGTTTCAATTTGTGGCAAAAAGCCATCTGGGTACACTTCTAAAACGTTACGGCTGTCTTTTGCACGGCGGTAAAAACCACCAGAATTGCCTTCACGCTTTGAGTAGCTACCAAATGAATAAAGGTTTAAGCCGTTATCTAAATCGTAACCCATGTTGTAAAACAACGCGTAATCTTCAAGCTCCGCTTTACCAAAACGATGGTTGTAACGATCGATAGTAAATTCGCGTGGGTCTAGGCTGCCATCATCAAGGCGGCTGTATTGTTCGCGTGGGTCAAAGCCAGAGCGCTGCGTTGAGTCGTTATCACGGTACTCAATTGATACGTTTACAAAGCCGTTATCAGATAACGCAAAACCAGAGTTTGCGCTAACAGTGCGTGTTGCACCGTCGTTTACTTCTCTGTCGCCACCGGTATTAAAGGCTAAGTCGCCGTTTGCATCTGCATAGGTACTTTCTAGCTGAGATACACCAGCCATTTGAGTATCGTATTTACCGTACGTTACACTTACGCTACCGCCTTCTGAGGCATCTTTAAGTACAATGTTAATTACCCCAGCAATTGCATCAGAACCGTACTGTGCGGCTGCGCCGTCACGTAGCACTTCAACACGTTTAATTGCAGAGGTTGGAATCATGTTCAAATCAACAGCTGTAGAGCCTCGACCAACAACACCCGCTAAGTTTAATAGTGCACCTGCATGGCGGCGCTTACCGTTTATAAGTACTAATGTGTGATCGGGTGCTAAACCACGTAAAACTGCTGGTTTTGCATGGTCAGTACCATCGCCCATAGTGGCGCTTGGGTAGTTAAAGCTAGGTACTTGGTTTGCTAGTATTTGGCTTATTTCTAGCTGACCCGTACTTTGCATATCACCGCTGGTAATAATGTCTACGGGTACCGTACTTTCGGCAATACTTCGTAAGCTTCTGCGAGTACCGGTAACCGAAATTACTTCGATATTCTTTTCTGCTTGATTATCTTGCTCTGCGGCAACAGCCATAGAGTAAGGTGTGCTAAGTGCAGTGGTAACGGCCAAGCTAAGTGCTAGTTTATTTGCAGATAAACGCTTAAAAGTCATTAATTGTTCCCCAAGAGCTGCTAGTCGAAAAGGAGCGCATCATATAGAAGCGACTACCCTAGTGCAAAGATAAAAACTATCTAAGATATTCTAAGTTGTTAACATATAAGGTCACTGTTTACGCGCGATATAGGCGTTTGGATCGTTGTAGTTGCAATCTTGTGTCGAATGGTTGCGAATTCAAGGGGATTTTAGATAAAAGTTAGTAAGACGTAAAAAGGCCAAGCAAATGCTTGGCCTTTCAATTTTTTAAATTTAATAATTCAAATTATTCAGGTGCAACTTCAAGTGTAGTAAATAATGCATAACGTCCTGCATCTACGCCTTCTTCATTTACTGTAACTTTGTTAGAGGTTTCTATTAGGTATAGGCCTGGTTCTTTCCATGTAATTGTAAACATACCTTCTTTATCGGTCGTTACTTTTACTTCGCCACGGTTGTTACGGTAGCGTGTGTCGCCTTTTAAAATGCTTACTTCAATGCCTTCACCAGCAGATTTACCATCTTGTAGTAATTGAAAACGTGCTTGCTCACCTACAAATAAATCGTTTGGATGCGTTGGGCCACTAAGCTCTAAGCCTAAACCTAACTGTGCTGGCTTTGTGGTGCCATTTCGGCTTACAAATGTATCTACTGTTGAAACAACCTTTGTTGTAGTTACATCTTTAGCGTTACTAGGTAACTTAGCGTCTGTTTTTTTACCAAATACACGCTTACGCTTACCTTCTTCATTTTTGTAGAAGGTCATGTACATTGGCTTTTGGGTCATTGCAATGTGGTAAGTTCCTTGCTCTGTTAAGCTTACCGCAGCTGAGCTTTTACGTTTTAAGTAATAAGCACGGATCGTTTCAGATACTGGCTCACCATTAGGCGCAAGTGCCATTAATAACGTATCGTCGTACTCTGCGCCTTTTTCTTTAGGTTTAAAGGCTTTGTCTGGTGCAAAAATTTCGTTTGAAATACTGGCGTCAATCATTACGTAATGCGCTTTATCGCCTGATAAAGATGTATGCGAAGGTAGTAACCAACGTCCGTGTGCACTTGCTGAAGTTGACACTAAAGCAGATAAGCTCAATGCGCCGATTAATGCCGTTTTTAATAAATTAATTTTCATTGTATTTCCTTAAATTCAAATGATTAAGTAGCAGCTACTTAGTGCTTACAGTGACGAAGCTTTTAGAAAACTCGTTTTTACCATCAATTGTCAGCTTGCCTGATTTAGTTAAATCGAGCTCAACGCGGGTGTAATCTCTGCCGCCTTCTTCGCGTACAACTTCAATATTTAGTAAGTATTTACCTGGTTTTACTGGGTTACCGTCTAAATCATTACCTTGCCAATTTATAGTGTAAGTACCCGCGCGCTTAGTGGCGCCACTTATGCCGTCAAAGTTAATATCGGTTTTGCCTGCTTTACGCCACCACTGGCGTAAGTCTTTAAACCATTCTGCTTTTTGCACCCAAAGTGCAAGCGTTGTAACGTGTTTGCGCTCTGGTGTTTCAAGCCAAACTGCAACATATGGGCGGTGATACGGTTGTACGTCTAAGTCGGGAAGCGTTAATTCAACCTCTAACTGTGGTGTTTGCGCATGCGCTGATGTTTGAAAAAACGCAGCGATGAGCAGTAATGCGGCGCTTATAAATAATTTAAATTTAACCATTAAGACACTCCTTTTATTTGTGGAACCCAACATAAATAAATAACCAGTGGAGTTGCTACTCCTAGTACAGTTATCCATATTCCTGCTAAGCGTTTTTTTCTATTTTGAAATAAAATAATCATGCCGGTAATGGCAAATAAAATCATCAGTACGGCAGATATATCAATTACCCAGCTCCATACTTCGCCGCTATGGCGACCTTTATGTAAGTCGCCAATAAGGCTTAAAAATCCACCTGTTTGGTAATCAAGATTTAGCTCGCCAGTTGTAAAATCAAGCTCTGCGTAGGCAAACCCAGCAGGTAGCGGGTAGTCGAGCATGACAAGCGCATCTTCTTTTTCCCATTCAATGCTTTTTACTTTAGTAAGTGCATATTGCTCAGCTAAGTAAGCTTCTATTTCTGGGTAAATTGTTGGCAGCGTATCTAGTTGTGCATTTGCTTTATCAACAAGAGCCGCTGGGATCATTGCCGTTACTTGACCATTATTTTTATCGTTTTTAAGCCAATCAATATGGTTGAGCACAATGCCGCTAACACAAAATAAAATAAGCAAAAAAAACAAAGCTGTAGAAATATAAATGTGTAGAGCACGGCTTGTACTATACAAAGCCCGCTTGTTAATAAACGCCATAAGTCATTTGATATTATAAAATTTACAACATGATAATGATTTGCATTAGCTATTACAAATTTACTTACTTATCTTTACATAAAAACTTTAAAACAAAGGTGTATGCAGGTAAAAATGAACATTTAATGCTTAGGAGGGCAGGAAGGTCTTAAAATAAGATAAATCATTACCGATACTTCTACTACTGCAACGAGGCAAATAACCCAAATAGGGGCGGCTGAGTACAGTAAAAATATAAATCCAATTAACATGCCAATGGCGGCGTAGCATTTGGCTTTTACAGGCACTACTTTATGGGCTTGCCACTGCTTTAGAGTTACACCGTAACGAGGGTGGTTTAACAGCCATTGTTCAAGCGCGGGTGATGAGCGAGTAAAGCAGGTGAGCGCTAAAATAAAAAATATAGTGGTAGGCATGACCGGTAACACAATGCCAATAATACCCAAGGCTACAAGTATTAAGCCAAGCGCTTTAAACCATAAGTTTTTATAACAAATAAACACCGCTTTTATATTCACTTAGGCTCTTTTTAGGCGTGTTATGGTATCTCTAATTGTAGGCTAAATAGCTATTAATTCGAAGCTTAAAATCAATAAAAAAGGGCAAACTTAGTTTGCCCTTTTAAAAAATAAATGCGGTTAACAGGTTAGAAGTAGTAACCGATGTTTATGTTGAAACGACGTTCTGTATCGCCATCCCCAATAACTGTTCCGCCAATAAACGGCTGGTTACGTGCTTGAATAAAGTCGAAGTAACTAAAGAAGCCACCTGCTGCAACACTCATACCCGTTACGTTCATCCATGTATCTGCACTATCGTCAGACTTGTCATAAATAATGCCGTAATCGTTGTAAAATTGAATGTCGGTAACAGGCCCCCAATCAAGCGAGTAATTATAAGCAACGTTAAAGTTAGTCATAGTAGCTTCGCTAGATACAGTGTCGTAATACGCATACGCACCAACAACAAAGCGGTCGCTGCTGTCGTCTAGGTCGTAGTCGTATTCACCGTGTTGAAATTGGATATTCCAGTTGTTAATTGTGCTATCAACATGAAATGCCCATGCACCGTAGTTACCTGCACGGTCGTTACCGTCATGTAAGCCACCACTTAATAGTGATACACCCACATCGGTAGTTATATTTTTGCTGTGCTCAATTTGATACGTCGCTCGCCCGGCAAACGTATTGTATTCGCCTATGCGAGAGCCCGGTGCATCGTATGTACCTTCTTCTGCAGAACGACTACCAATAATGTCGTAAGAGTAACGATGGTTAATATCTGAAGAGCCACCGTCCACACCGCCTAGCTCATCATTTTTGAAAAAGCCTAGGTCTAATTTCCAGTTATCTTTAAGTTTACGTTTTACTACTACACCTAAATCAAAATCGTCTTCTAGGCCTACGTAATAGTTAGTACTGAAAAAGTAGCTGTGTGAGTTGTATGGGCCATTACCAAAAGGCACGGGTGCAATACCTGCTTGTCCTTCCCAGCCATCTGCAAACTCGTAACCTAAGTAAGCATACTTAACAACGGTCATGTAATCGTAAAAACGTACTTCACCGTTAAGTGAAATGTCGTTAATTTCACCAGATACATTTATACGGAAAATATCAAAATCAAAATCGCCACCGCGATCTTGGGTATCTTCATCGTATGTGTTGGTGCTGTAGTTAAAGCGTATTGCTCCACCTACTTTAATGCCTTCATCTTTTTTCTCAGGCTCTGCTGCGGCAACTTCAACCACTTTTTGATCAGATTTTTTACTGATGTTTGCAACTTGTTGTTCGTGTTGCTTGTTAATTTGTTGCTGTTTTGTTTTTTCATCAGCTAGCTTATTCTCAAGCAACTGCATTTGTTGCTTAAGCTGTTTAAGTTGGCTTTGTAGTGTGTCTAGATCATCAGACGCATAAGAAGTGCTTGTAACACCACCTAAAACGAGTGCTAGTGTTAATTTTGAGAGTTTAGTCATAATAGCCGCTCTGCTTGTGATTAAAAAATAAAAAATTCAAGACGTCAAAAAACGCCTTACGTTTAGAGTAAGTACAAAACTATGTATTTTTTTTATTGTTTATTCTTTAGGAGCTTGAGTAAGTGCACCAACTTCTAGAAGGGGCGATGCATCTAATTTATCTGCATCCATCATCGCGGCTACACGCTGCATTGATGAGAGTAAAAGGCTCTGTTCCCACTCAGCAAGCGCAGAAAACTTTTCAATAAAGTGTTCTTGCAATGGCTGAGGTGCTTTATCAAGTAACTCTTTTCCTTTCTCGGTGAGGTATAAGCTCACTCTGCGTTTATCCATTTGACTGCGTACGCGTGTTACTAAGTTTCTGCTTTCTATTCTGTCGAGAATATTGGTGACCGTTGCTGGGCTTAAATTTACGTTTTGAGCAATACGGCTCGCCGTTATTCCATCGGTCTTTCTAACTTCTTGCATTATAAGCAATTGTGGGCCTGTTAAACCCGAAGTTTTATTTAGCTGCTTAGAATGTAAGTCAATCGCGCGGATCACTTTACGTAAAGAAACCAATAACTCGTCATATTTTTGCATTTGCTTATCTCGTCGATGGGGCGGTAGTTTGCCGTAATCGCGAAATGTTACACATCAAATAAATTGAATTCAAACAATATATTGCACATTAGGCCGCTTTTATTGGTTTTTAATAGTTAGAGCAGTAACTAATGTAAAATTATGTTGTTTAAATTATAGTAAATTTTCTTAGCATCTTGTGTGCATTAAGTTGCGCACAGTACGTATGTTGTGAATAATTGGCAAGTCTTATTGTATAGACTTTAGTATTATTCATTTACAGCTGTTAGTACAAAGTAATTGTTTGTGAGTTTACTGTATATGTATTAATCGGCAATGAACAAATTCAGCAATCAATATTTAATATCAATAGCGTATACTTTAAGCATGCATTATTGTTTCTGTACAAATATTAAAAATCTTTAGTATCAGTATTATAGGGGAAGGTATGAAATTATCGCCATCAGTTAGCATTGAGCAAAGCGAAACCGGTCTTGAGTTTATTAAAATAGCTAGTGCAAAGTGCGACGCAAAAATATTTTTGCAAGGTGGGCAAATTACCGAGTATATCCCTAAAAATAACAAGCCACTTATATGGGTATCACAAGACGAAACCTATCAGGAAGGGGCAAGTATTCGAGGTGGTATTCCTATTTGTTGGCCATGGTTTGGTACACACGCTAATGATGGGTGGCCTGCCCATGGTTTTGCGCGCACAAGCGTGTGGCAAGCTGATGAAGTACACGAATCTGATGAGCAAATTACAGTTAGTTTAAAGCTACCCATGAAGCTTGTTAATACGACGTATTGGCCACATCAGTCAGCATTAAAAGTTGAGTTTGTATTAAGCGATAAATTACAGGTTCGCTTAACTACGACTAACTTAGGGAGTACGCCGTTTAGCTTTACTCAAGCGCTGCATACCTATTTTCCTACATCAGACATTACAAATACCCATGTTGATGGTTTGCAAGGCGCGCAATATATTGAGTTTGGTGAAGGGCCATTTGTACAAAATGATGTTGTAAGTTTTGAGCGCGAAACCGACATGGTTTATACACAAGCAAATACAATTCAAACTATTAATACGCCAGAGGGTGTTATTAATGTGAGCCGCGAAAATTCAAGTTCGTGTGTACTGTGGAACCCATGGATAGAAAAATCAAAACGCTTATCTAACTTTGCTGACGATGAGTATAAAACGATGCTCTGCTTAGAGGCTGCTAACGTATTGACAGATAAAGTAACGCTTGAGCCAAAACAAAGCCACACCTTAATAACCACCATTAGTTGGTAATTAATTAAAAGCAGTAATAGGGATAAATAGTGTTTAACAATCAACAAATAATGGATTTACCAAAGCATAGTGATATTAGCTTTAAGCCATTGGCTGATAAAGCCTTATTACATACACAGCTTAGCTCGCTTCTGTTTTATATACCGCTAATTGGTGCGCTGATTGCGGTTTGTTATTTTAATGAAGCCTTTGCTAATAATGCACAAACGTATTTGCTAATTGGTATGCCTATTTTAGTGGCCGTATCTATGCTGTACAACATGATAAGTGTGAGGTTGCGAGGTTTTGCAGTGCGAAATCATGACATTGCTTTTAAAAAAGGCGTTATTTGGCAACAAGTGACAGTATTACCTTTAGCACGTGTACAGCATATGGAAATACACCAAGGACCAATAGAGCGAAAACTCAGCCTTGCGAGCATTAAATTATTTAGCGCTGGCGGTGTAAGTGCCGATTTACAAATTAGTGGATTAACCCATGATGATTGTAAAAATATGCGCCAATTTGTACAAAACTACCGTCAAGACGACACAACACCTCAGGCAACTTTAGTCGATGAGTAATACAGCTATCGAAGATCAAGTCAGTCCTATTTACTGGCAAAAAGTATCGCCTTGGGCACTTTTATATTTTGTTGTGCACTTTAGTGTGCGCTTTGTAAAAGATGGCCTTTTAAACTTACTACCTATGTTTGTAGTGTTTGTTACTCAAGTAGAAAATAAGTTGTTTTGGGCGCAGGTGGCAGGCGGTATTGGACTGGTTTTATTATTTGTTTACTCATTTTTATATTATTTAAATTTTAAGTTTTGTATTAGTAGCGACAACGAAATATTGCTTAACAAAGGTGTATTTAAAAAAGAGCGACTTACGCTTAAATTTGGCCGTGTGCAAAACGTTAATATTGCCGAGCCATTTTATTTTACCCCTGTAAATTTAGTTAATTGTATTTTTGATGCTGCTGGCAGTGTGTCACAAGAAGTTGTTTTACCAGGCGTCACTAAAGATTACGCACAGCAAATGCGTAAACAAATATTTGATTTTAAAGCGCTGCAACAAGAAGAAATACAAAATACTGAACAAAGCGAAACAGACACTATCGAAAACAAGCTAAGTATTAGCAATAAAGAAATAGCTAAATTTGGTTTAATGTCGAATATGGCTATTTTAGCAATCGCTGCTCTTGCCCCTTTTATAAACCTGATTGTTGATTTTTTAGAGAAGCAAATTATTACCAAAGTAGAAGGCTTTTATCGGCAAGAGCTGGGTATGCTGGCCAGTGCTGCTACCTTTGCAATGATCACCTTAATTATTTTGTTAGTTTTGGCTGCTGTGATGCTATCGGTGACTATGTCGCTTATTCGTTTTTACAACTTTGAGCTTTATTTTAAAGGTCAAAAGTTTAAACGTATTGCTGGCTTGTTAGAGCGCCATCAGCTTTCGATGAGCATGGATAAAGTGCAATCTATTGTTATTAAGCAAAATCTAATGGGGCGATTATTAAAGCGATTTACCGTTGAGTGTTTACAAGCAAGTAGCGGCGGAATAGCAGCCGGTGTTGCGGCTAAAAAAAATAAACAAACCTTAGTATTACCTGTATTAAATAGCGAACAAGTTGATAGTGTATGCCAATGGATTTACCCTTGGTTTAATAGTAAAAAACTCGCTTTTAAGCGCGCAGAGCGAGCGCTTTTGTATAAAAATTTAGGCTTTTATTCACTGTTACCCAGTGGATTAGTGTTTGGCTTTTGTTTTATTGCTGATATTAATACTTTGATAAGCCTTGGTGTTTTGGTGGTGTTTTCTGGCTTGGTAACTTTATCGTATCAGCGTTATGGTTATTACATGCATGAGGATAATGGCCGATTTTACATGGTTGTACGCAAAGGTATGATTGGGGTTCATTACCGTGTGTTTGAGCTTTATAAAGCACAAAGCGCACGCAGTATAAGTACCTACTTAATGAGAAAATCAGGCTTAAAAAGCCTGTATATACAACTTGCTTCAGGGTTTGCATTTATGCCCTACATAAAGCAGCAAGATGCTGACTTTATTATTGATTTTACAATTAAGCAGATTGAGTCAGATACTCGCAGCTGGATGTAAACTCCCCTAATAAAACATGTGTAAATACACATTTGCACATGTTTTATTACACTTTCTTACTGCCCATGAAAGACATTTAATAATACCCTAGATGGTATTAAGGAATTCTTTTAGGGACGCTCATGAAAAAAACACTCATCGCATCAGCTTTATTACTAGCTGCACCAAGCTTTGCAGCCGATTGGCAAACTATTCATACCGAACATTTTAATATTCACTACAGTATTGAGCATGCTGATTTTGCTAAATCAACTGCAACAGAGCTTGAAATAGTACGCACCAAAGTGCTTGAGCAGCAAAACAGAGCACTTGATAAAACAGTTGAGGTAGTGGTGTTTGATCCCCTAAATGCAGCAAACGGCTTTGCGCTACCTACCTCAAGTAACCCTGTAATGGCACTTTTTACAACCCCACCACAATCCGACACAGTTATATCAAACAGCTCTGGCTGGCAGCAGTTGCTTGTGTTGCATGAATATATTCACTTAGTGCACTTAGCACAGCCTACACGCAATCACTGGCAGCAAAAAGTACGTGGCATATGGGATTTATACGACTTAACCTACAGTGATACGCCGCGCTGGGTAGCCGAAGGTTATGCCACATTGATTGAGTCTAAAATGACGGGTCGTGGGCGTTTGTTTGATAACTACTCAGAGTCAATACTGCGAGAATTTGCTCAACAGGGCGCACTGCCAACCTATGGGCAGTTAAATGGCGAGCAGGGCTTTATGGGCGGCTCAATGGCGTATTTAATGGGTAGTCGCTTTTTAAATTGGTTAGAGAAAAACTATTCAGAACAAACACTCGATAGTGTTTGGACGCGAATGCAAGGCGTAAAAACGCGGAATTTTGATGAGGCATTTAGCGGTGTGTTTGGGCAAAGTGCAGCCAAGCTATATCGCCGATTTATAGCTGAATATACCTATAAAGCAATGCAAATAGAGCAAGGGGAGCCGTTACTTAATAGTGAACTTTGGCTTGAGCTTAACTTATATGCAAGTAACCCAGCACTTTCAAAAGATGGTAGTAAGATTGCGATTGTTGAGCGAGATATAGAGAGTAATACCAAGCTTATAATTTATAGCACGGATGACAACATTAAAGCGCAAGAAGAGTTTACTAAAGCGCAAAAAGAGCTACTCGAAAACGATGCACAAGATATTCCAGATACAGCGCCCAGTGTGTTTAAGCGCGAACAAAAACAAGTGCTTAATCAAATTAACCGAGCCGGTATTGCAAATCCTCAATGGGTAAATAGCACAACGTTGTATTTCAATGCGTACAGCAATGAAGAGTCGGGTATTTATAACAAAGTGTCTGACATATTTAGCTATAACACTGACACTGGAAATATTACACAACTTACCGAACTTGCTGGTATACGACGATTTAGCGTAACCAGTAACGGTGAAACCTTGTATGGCGAGCAAATAAGAGATGGCTACTCTGAATTAGTAAAGGTTGATCTCAATACGCAAACCACCACACCATTATTTACAAAAAGCCTTGAGACAACTTACGATTATCCAATACTCAGTCCTGATGAAACTAAATTAGCTTATTTATCAACGTCATTAAATGAAAACTGGCAATTGTATATACAAGGTGTAGGCGGCAATCAGCAGCAATTAGTACCTATGCCAAACGGGTATCAATATTTAAGTCAGCCGAGCTTTAGTCATAATGGCGAGTCACTTTACTTTGTTGCAGGTTTAAATAGCGCCACCGATATTTATAACTACAACATAGAGAGTAAAACACTCACCAAGTTAACTCAAGGGCAAGATGCCGTTGCCCACCCAATTGAAATGGCTGATGGCTCGCTGCTTTATTTTTCGATAATCGCAGATGGACCAAATGTAAAAAGACTGCCAAAAGCTATAAATAGCACTGTAGTTACTGAATTTGCGGCTAACAAAAAAGCACCGTTGCTAATAGTAAACGAACATACACTTCCAAAAGCTAAAATATATAAGCACGAAACTATAGAGCAAACAAATTACAACGTACTCGACCAGCACGCTACTTTCGCAATTGGTTCTCAGTATTATTCGGCTTCTACCAGTTTGTTAGATTTAAGCATTAAAAGTAGCGACTTATTAAAGCAGCTCGACTTGCAAGCGGGATATAGCACTGATTTACATGATGGGGCACTGCACGGTGGTTATGTGCAGGCAAAATATAATGCGCTTGATGTAAAACTGAAACTTGCACTGTTTGACTATGATTTAGATACATCGCGCCAGTATGAGCAAAGTCTAAGTGCAGACATGGATGCCCGTGGTGGTTTTGCCGCAATAAGTTACCCCGTTAAATTTGGGCAGTTAAGTTTAACGCCAGAGCTTGCCTACAATTACACTGATTATAGGCAAAGCCATAAAAATTGGACGCGTTTAGGCATTGCTCAAAATTGGCAATATGATCGTCAAGATTTTGCAATAGGTCAAAGCCTTTATGCGAGTTGGTACGATGGCAGTAGTAAGAGCAATAGTTGGCAAGGTTACGATTTAGCCGCCAAACTTTTTGGTAAAGCGTTTGGTATTCCTCTTTATGCAAACTTTGATCAAAAACAACGTGATGACAGGAGTCTTGCATTAGGTGGCTTTAGCTCAAATCTTATTAATCAGCAGCAAAATAGTGAATATGTACTTTCATCTGAGCTGCCTTTTTACAGTGCAACTGCAAAGCGCTATCAAGGTTACGGTGGCGGCTTTAGCTTTAAAGAAGGCATGCCGTGGCTTTATTATAAGCAACATCAACTCGACGACACCGTATACGCACAAAGCTACGGCTTAAAATACCAAGGCGATTTTAGTTTTGGAATGGGGCCTGCAGGCGTAAATGATTTAACATTTAATATGGGACTGTCGCGAGTAGAAGGCGACAGTTTTGAAGATGAAATGCGTGCTTGGCTGAGCTTTTATTATTCGTTATAAATATTAATTGGCTAAGTTACTTATCCATTTGCAAGGATAGTAACTTAGCTTGATATACATCGAGTTTTTGGTTATCACGCTCTAGTTTAATTGCTTTTTCAAGTAGGGTTTGTGTTTGTTTAACATTACCTTGTTGATAGCGAACTTTTGCGAGTTCCAAGTATAGCTCAGCAATGTAAGGCGCTTTAGTAATCGCTTGCTCAAGGTGTGCTTTAGCTTGATGAGCGTGGCCAGCTTGTAAGTTGTTTTTAGCGATCACTAGTAATTCGTATGGGTCTTTTTCTTTATTAACTAATTGTGAGGTGAGCTCTTTAACAAGCTCTTTGTCGCCTAACTTTTTAGCTAAAAGCTGATAGTTGCTGATTAAATTAATGCTTATTTCGTTATTACTAAGTGCTGTTTGATAGATGTTTTTAGCGCTTTGTAAATCACCAGCTCGGCGATGTAAAATGCCAGCTATGTTAAATAGCTCTGCATCATTTGGTGTAAATTTATTCGCTTGTAAAATAAGAGAGTAAGCAATATCAAGCTGTTTGTCTGCCAATGCTATGGCAGCTAAATTACTATAAAACTTAGAAACTAAATCGTTATAGTCTGCGCTGCTTGAATAAAAACTGCGACGGGTAGGGAAGTAATCAATTAAGGTACCCGCTCTGAAAAACTCAATAATATTATCATCTTTTTTCTCTACTTTCGGAGCATATACTTTTGTTCTAAAGTGATTAGCGACATAAACAACATTATTTTCTTTTGCGTATATGGGCTTACTTGTAACTTCTTGAAAGCTTGTTTCTAACCCAAGAGCTTGTGCGTAGCTTTGCGTTAAAATGGCTAAACTAATGCAATTACCTTGCGAACGCTTTAAGGTTTGAGCTGAAGTAAGTGTATCGCCATGGTATTTAAAGTTAGCTATCTGGCTTTCGAGGTAGTTGTAAATTATGCGGTCATCACGGATTTGGGATAGCTTTTGGTTTTCGGCGTAAGCTAAAAACATTTCTTTTTCAGCATCCGGTAACTCAAAAATACTGTGCTCAGAAGGTGTGTCGAGTTCATTAAACAAAGAATGGTTTAATAGTTGTTCAAGTCCTACTTGTTGTTCTACTTGCTGAACCTTGGTTGTGTTACATCCAATTAAAAATAAAAAGGTAATACTAATAACTATTTTGATAAATATCATAACCCACTCCTTTGTTAATTTTTACATTACAATGTGGTGGGTTTTTAATCAATGTTATAGATGTTTTTTCTAAAAATTTTATAAATGGACTAATGCTAAATTTACGATGTATAAAATTTTGGCTTAAATACTAATGTGACCATAGTTTTATAATGAAACACTAATAAACTATGCCCTAATACAGAGCTGTAGGCAAAATAACGGTAGTAGCTTTGGGTATGCGCTAAGTAGAGTTTTATTATTCACTTTAAATGACTGTTAAGTAAATGTTATATTCTGAGCTGTTTTAATAAAATAAGTATTTTGACAATGTCATTTAAGCACCAGAAAGTTCCCAAGAGCGTTGTACTTCCAAGCGTCCCCTCCGACGCACCTGGTTTAAGGTATGAAAAGCCAGAACTAGGTAGTAACTATTGGGTTGTTGATGAGTTTTTTAAACATGAAGAAGCAATGGCTATTCGTTCTTCATGTTTAAAAAAAGAGGTTTGGAAGTACGGTAAGCCGTATACCAAAGAACTTTGGCCTGGAATGCGCACTCCTAATGCTCTAAATAGTAAACAGCTTAAAAAAATAGAAAAATATGTTAAGTCAGTTATCAAAAAAAATAAATTATGGGTTGCTGATTCCAATAAGGTTGTAGTTGATACCAATACTGCAATTTTAGTGGGGGCTGAAGAAGGGGCTTCTAGGCCTCATGTAGATAATCGTTATTTATGTAGATACGCTGCTGTTTTGTATTTAAACCCTGATCCAATTATCTCTGCCGGTACCTCTTTTTATCGTTTAAAATATGCAAACGAAGCAGCAGGAGGAAATATTGTCGATCCTCCTTATGCTAACCTTGTTGATGCACTTAATGTAAGTAGCCTTCCATATAGCGCATGGTATAAAGACATAGATATTGAGAATCGCTTTAATCGTTTAATTATATTTAAAGGTAGTATTGTTCACAGTGCATCTGAGTATTTTGGAGATGATTTAAATACTAAAAGGCTGGCGATAACATTTTTTTGGATGTGCGAAGATTAATTAATAATTCTTTTTAGGCAGAAAAACCTTGTCGATAGTAAGGCAAGAATTTCGTTACTTAGTTGTTCTAAATGAGACGTTTTTAATGCAACTAGCGTTAGGTTTACTCCCTCAAAATGATTAAGTATTATTGCGCACTCTCTTCTATAAATAATATGTAGAGTGCTGTTTTTATAATTTATAAGTAGCTTATTATTAAATGAATCATAAGCTATTATTTTTAAACGTTAGTGACTTGGCGTTTATTAAAACGGTTTTTTTGTGATTGTTTTTTACGTTTTCGGCGAGTAAACCATAAGTAAAAACCAGTACCTGCTAGCCACACTGGGCTCAAACCAATTACGCACCACAGTATTTTACTTATTAGCCCTGCAAAGTAGCCAAAATGAAGTTTTCTAAAACTATCAATTACTTGCCAGCCAATGCCTACTTCGCGAATATCCCAGTTAGTTAAATGTTCGCCTGTTTGCTTGTCGTAACTAACTGTATTAGCGTATTCGCTTGCAAGCGGGTTGCTTGTGTCTACTTCGCCAAATAAAGTAATATTTTCGTCAGGCTCGAGTGGCATAACTAAAAACGTACCGTTAAAAGTGGGTATTTGTTTTTTACTGTCATCAAGTATGTGTTGAAAAGAAATATCGCTGCTGTGTAAGTTTTTGGTTAGTACAAAGTGCTCTTCTTCAGCGTGTTCAATAACTTCGTGATACCACACCGCCCAGTTAAAGTAGCCACCTGTGATAGCTAAAATAATAATGATGGGAGATCCTATAACCCCCGTCATTTTATGAATGTCGCTAAGTACTATTTGCAGTGTTGCACGCCAGCGCACACTAAATAGACGCTGCCAAAATTTACGATAAATAACAAGCCCAGTTACACCTAATACCAATAGAAACAATGCAAAAAAGAAGCCTAATACAGTACCTGTTTGCCCTGGTAGATTTTTAAAGTCGTTAAGTAAAAAGGTGTAATGCAGTTCTAAAAACCAATCGGTAAAATAATGGCTGGTACCAACAGGTTCAGATAAAATGTCACCTGTATATTGGTTTAAATGAAACTTATACCATTGCTCTGTGCCGCGTTTTACTAAGTAAACCCGATCAGCAGTATCATTGTTAAATATTTCCCAACTACCTACTACATATTCAGGGTAAGCATGCTCTGTTTTTGCAATTAACTTGTCGATTGGCATGCGCTCTGGCAGTGCTTTTACAACAAAGTGGCTGCTTGGCATAAGTAGGCCATCTATCTCACTTTTAAAAACTAATACGCTCCCTGTAATACTAATAACAATCAACGGAATGATGGCTATGAGGGCGATCCAACTGTGTATTTTAAAAAGAGTTTTTCTCATAAATAGTTTTATATAGCAGCTAATGACTTGCGCATGATAACAACTATCATTTTTATTTAATAGTTTGTGAGTGGACTTTCTATTAAATAGGTAAACTGTTAACTTAATTCTACGGTTTTTGTATACCTAGCTTGCCAGTACCTAAAATAAGAATGTCTTATTTAGTTGAGTTAAATCTACGCGGCTCTACAATGCCGCGCTCATAGTAAAAGCCTTTTAAAACAGATGTTTATTAAATGTTTTTATTTTCATATTTAATTAACATTTATGTAACGAGCGAGGTTGTTTTGGCGCATTATTTGCCTATATTGTCTTCATTTATTTTGGTTTTTAGTTTTTTACCATTACTAAACAAAATTCGAAAAAACCGTAGTGTCTCAGGTTTATCACTATTGATGATGACGTTTGGGTTAGCACAAAGTCTTTACTTTATAACCTACAATATTTATTTTGAACGCTTTTATATTGCGTTACCATTTATAGTAACAGGCGCGCTAAGCGGACTTATTTTGTATTTTTTTGCACGTTATAACGCAGCCAAACGAGAACGGGTGCAGTTGGTTACTATGCTAGGCTTTTCGTTACTGCCTTTTTCACTGCTTTTGAATTCAACCCTCGATACTGCAATGGTATTAAGCGCCTTAACGTATGTTGGCCTGGTGATGAGTTCGGTACGTGTTATGCCACAAACCTATAAAACATTGCGTACGGGTAATGTAAGTAATTTAAGCGCGCGCTACTTTAGCTTGCAGTTTATTGCTGGTATTTGCGGCTTAGCTGTTGAGCTTACAACAGTTGCTCCAAGCACGGCGCACTTACTTATGTTTATTATGCTATTGCTTACCAATGCTGTGCAATTTGGTTGTATGCAATATTATAGAATGCGACCTGTAATGGCTTAAAAACAAGCTACTTAAGTTCCTATTTAGCCTAATTTATGGCAAATTACTTTATCAAATAAAGGGATAAAGTATGAATTGGAATCAGTTTGGCTATATTTGCCGTGTTAATAGCTCTAAAACACTAAGTACAGAGCAAAAAGATGAGCTAAGTACACAGTCCCATTTAAATATGTATGCCAATAGCGGGTCGCATAGTAAATTAGCGCATAATATGGTGATGCAAATTGCATCTCAAGATGAAGCAACATCGCAAAAGCAAGCTGCGTATTATCAATGCTTGCCAGAGTTAGTTAACGAATTTAAGTTTGAGCACAAGGGCTGGCTTAGTTACTTAACCATTGTATTTGTTATTTATGTTTTATCCTCTTTGTTGTATCAGTCTTTTGTTGTGCCTTCTTTTGTAGAGATATATAGCAAGCACACTGTTTCTTTAAATCATGTATTTGATGATTATTTTACTTACTGGTATGTGCCAATCATCTTACTCGTTTTATTGCTGAGTATTATTTTTACCGTTATTTTAAAGCTCAAAAATGCAAGTACTCTCATAGAGCTAAAGCCTTTTTCAGGTTTATTTAAATTTCTTATTCCTCGTCAATTAATTAATGAGTATAACTCTTTAATTACCACGCTATTATTTCCAAGTAATCATAAAAAGGGTATTAAAGCTTCTACACCCCAAACCGAGCATTTAGCTAAATGCGAGCTGCTAGGTTTAGAAACCCAAGAAGAATTTAAAGCGTTATTAAAGCAGCAGCTAAAATTACTTAATGCGCATATTAAAAGCTATATAAATAAGCTCGTTATTGTTTATGGTTTGGTCATTGTTGTTTCTATTTACCTGTTTGTTAAAGCGGCTTACCAACCAATATTTATGCTAGGAGAAGTACTATGAAAACGAAAGGATTTACGTTAATAGAGTTGATGGTAGTGGTGTCTATTATTGGTATTTTAGCTGCTGTTGCGCTACCTCAATATAGTAAGTATATGCAACGAGCAGAACTTGTTGACCCATTTGCAATGGCTGCTGTTATTCGCGAAGACGTTACGGTTTATTATCTTGAAAACAGGCGCTTTCCAGCAAGTAATGAGCAAGCGGGTGTACCTGCAAGTAAATTTTTGATTGGTAATCGAGTGACGGGCATCACAGTCGATAATGGTGCTATTCATATTAGCTTGGGTAATAAAGCCTCACAGCTTTTGCAAAATACAGTTTTAACATTCAGACCCGCCGTTGTAACAGGAAGCCCTATAAGCCCAATTGCATGGTTATGTGGGTTTGATGAACCGGTAACTGGCATGCAAGCTATTGGTGAAAATAAGACAACAGTACCAAAAGAAATTTTACCTTCAGCATGTATATAAAATAATTTAGGGGATTAAAGTGCAATTAGCTATTCATCAAATAGATGCGTTTACGAATGAGTTATTTAAAGGTAACTATGCGGCAGTGATCCCACTAGAATCGTGGTTAAGCGACGATTTAATGCTAAAGATTGGCGCTGAAAATAACGTATCTGAAACTGCTTTTACCTGCCTGCAAAACGATGGAAGTTTTGTTATTCGCTGGTTTTCGCCGTTAATGGAAATCGATTTTTGTGGTCACGCCACACTTGCGGCGGCCTATGTTTTATGTGAAGAGCATAATATATCGCAAATTCGCTTTATTGCTGATGCGGTGGGCGAGCTAATCGTTAATAAAAACGCTGATGGCAGCTTTGCAATGACCTTTCCAAAACAAGCACCGGTTGAAGTGCAAAATGTGCCGCAGCAACTGCTTGACGGCCTGTCTATACAACCGAGTAAAGTGCTTAAAAATCGCCAAGCCTACTTTGTTATTTATGAAAGCGGTGACCAAATACTTGAATTAAAAACTAGCTCAGAGCTTTTAAAAACGCTTTATCCACTTGATGTAGTGGCCACTGCTCCAAGTACTGAATATGATTTTATATCTCGTTATTTTTGGCCTGCAAGCGGTGGCGATGAGGATTACGTAACAGGTTCTATTCATACTGGCTTGGCACCTTACTGGGCGCAGCAGTTGGATAAAACTACGTTAAGTGCTTATCAAGCTTCAAGCAGAGGCGGGCATTTACTATGTGAAGTGGGTGATACAACCGTTACCTTAACAGGGCATGCTGTAAGGTATTTAAAAGGCACTATTTATATTTGATCTGTGAATTAGGTTATAAAAAAGGCCACGTTAAACGTGGCCTTGGTTTACTCAATTAGTAGAGTTATTTTACGCTTCTAGCGCTTTTGCTATTAAGCGGTCAATATATTTTTTATGTGCTTTAGTTGCTGTATCTGCACCCCAAGCAACACTGGTATCGGCTATTTGAGTTAGCTGATATAACGCAGCTGTTTTAGCTAAGTTATCGTATTTACTTGCTTTGCCAAGACCTGCAATTGCGATTAGCTGATTAACATACTCAATTTGTAAGTTGTGACTAATAGAATTTGCGTCTTTGCTTTTCACAAAAATATTAGCGGTTAAATCTTGCATAAACTGAGTTAGGCTATATTTATTACCGTACAACGCAGTATCAGAAATACGCAGTAATACGGCTGGGTGTAATAGCTGTGCAAGTACAGATTTTTGCATCCCTAAAATCATTTGGTGTGCTTTAGGGTCTTCATTTTTGCCATAGTGATTAAAGCCACGACGTTGCAGCTGTAAGTAGCTATAAAGAGGTTGCATGTTTTGTAGTACGTCTGGTGCAAATACAAACTTTGCGAGTATATCCATCGCTTGTGTTTGGCGCTCAAGCGATACAGGTGTAAATGGTTTATCTGCGTTTGCATCACCCACTACAGCACGCTCAACGTACACACCACCAATCTGGCGAGAAACAACACCCGCTTGAGCTCGGTACTGACCAAATAAGCTGTTAGCAGAGGTAACAAGCTGTTGGTAAGACTCACCTTTAACTGTTGCTTTATCTTTTAGCTCAGTAAATAATTTATTAATTAGCGCCATACGATCTGCGCCATAGGCCGCAGGGTTTGATGACAAATCACCAATCATTACACGTGGATCGATATGGCGACCTGGTGCGCGCATATCGTCTGCGTCGTTACCAAAGGCAAGGGCATGTTCACTTGAACGAGCAAGTATTTTTTCAAGTCTAGCTTGTTCAGCAGCTTCATCTTCAAGCGCTACGCTGTAGCCATAGTTAATTGCCCAATCATCGTAAGGACCTGGTTTTGTTTGAAAAATATCACCTTGCTGCACACCAATTGGGGCAATGTTAGCCGGTGCATAATCCATAACAGAGCCGGTTACTATGCCTTGGGTTTTGTTTTTGTCGTGTACTTCTTTTTCATCCCACAAAATAGATGATTTCATATTGTGGTTAAGACCTAAAGTATGGCCTACTTCGTGAAGTACCAATTGTGTTAGACCTTGGCGAAGCATTTCTTTATCTTCAATTTTTCCGCCGCTAGCAAGGCCTTTGGCAAGCATTAGATTTTGTTGAATTTCATGCCCTAGTGAACAATTTAACTCGCCGGTATGTGTTGTTTCACCGTGGCTCATTGTTCCTTGAGTGAAAAGTGTGTCGTAAATCCAACGGTTTTTCATAAATACAAACTCAAGCATAATGTCTGAGCCCAGTATTTCGCCTGTTAATGGGTTAGCAAGTGCAGGTCCGTATCCGCCAAATGGAGGCTTAGGTGACGAAGTCCAACGCAGTACGTTGTAATTAATATCGCCCGCATCCCAATCTGCATCATCTGGTTGTACTTTTACCTCTAAGGCATTTTCAAAACCGGCTTTTTCAAAAGAAGTATTCCATGTTAAAACAGCATCACTAATAGTATCGCGCCACTCAATTGGTGTGGTGTTTTCTATCCACCAAGTAATTGGTTTTACTGGCTCTGAAAGTGCTGCACTAGGGTCTTTCTTTTGTAGATCCCAGCGTTTTATAACATCTTCATAAGGTGCCCAATCGGTAGATGTCATTTGATCAAATTGATTAGTAAAATAACCAATGCGCGCATCATCCATACGTGGTGCGTAGTTATTGCTAGGTAGGGCAACAAACGAGTGTTGAACTTTTACCGATACACTACGTGGGTCGCTTACTGCATTTGAGCCGCGTACCGTTGGGCTTGGGTTAGTAAATACATAATCAACAACCACGTCTAAGTTATTAGGGTATGGGCGCTGTTTAATAATGCGTGATTTTTTATCGTCTAGCTTGCCTACTTTAAAGCGCTTTTTAGCGTTTTTATCAGCTGGATTTGGCGTAGGTGATACTTTATGAAGTGCTTCGCTTAAAAATAACTTATTTACGTTGAATGCTATTTTACCGTCTTCTTCTTTTTCTATTTTAATGCTCGCAAGTACCGCTTCACTAATATTGGCATCACTCGCTTTTGAAATTGCACTGTTTTCGTCAAATTTGTAGCGAGGTGTTTTGCTAATGATATCGATACGATCAAAGTATTTTCTAAATTCAATTAACTTAGTTTCGCGGTACGAACCACGATAATGGCCTGCATCTGTAACGCCATCAACGGTATGCGCAAAATATACAAACGGCGTATTAAGTTGGGACTCGTTAATCACCATAAGGTGCTTACCGGTTTTTTCGTCTTGATAAAGGTTAAATATACCGGCAAATTCGGTTTGTCCTTTGATCATTTCGCTAAGTGTTTTTGGCTCTTTTTCGTCTTTTTTATCGGCTGCAAATGCATGGCTGCCAAACGCTAAGCTAAGCGCAAGGGTGATGGTCGTTAATTTCATTTTGAGACTTTTAATATTTGTTAATTTAATTGGACTGTACGTAAATTAATTTGATTTCGCACATCTTCGCGACGAAATTTAAGTGTACAACGCTAATTAACTGATATTAATAAATAAAAGTTTGTAACAAAATATAACGAATGAGATGAACTGCATGCAAAGTTATTTTTTATAACCCGGAAAATCGGTGTTTCATATGCATTTGCAACAGTTGCTTACAAATGTCACCTTAATGTTTCATATGGCTCTGGTATTATGACGTTAATAGAATTTTGGGGATAATCGGATATGCAAACAAATTCACTTAGATGGGTTTTTCCATTTGTAGCACTAGTTGTTGGTGTTGTTGGCTTTATGGGAATAAATGCCATTGCACAAGAGCCAGAAAAAAAAGAAGTAATTGATACTCGTCCAACAGTGCAAGTTGAGCCAGTGGCTGCAAACGATCATCAAGTTATTATTAATAGCTACGGTGAAGTAAAGCCACTTGAAAATACACAACTCTCGGCGCAGGTGTCGGGTGAAGTGCTAAGTTGGCATCCTAATTTTGTAGCCGGTGGAATCGTTGCTCGCGGTGAGACGTTGTTTACTATCGAAAAAGATAACTATGAAGCAGCAGTACTTGTTGCTGAGGCCGAAATAGCTCGCGCACAGGCAGGCTTAATTGAAGAACAAGCCCAAGCCCAAGTAGCCGAAGACGAAGCAAAGCGTTTTCCAAGTAAAGCGCGTACCGACTTATTTTTACGTAAGCCTCAAGTGCTAAGTGCGCAGGCGTCTGTAAAGTCGGCGCAAGCTGCATTAAAACGTGCACAACGTGACTTAGATAATTGTGAAGTAACAGCCCCTTACGATGCATTGGTTATTAGCCGAAATGTAGGTGTGGGTCAATTTGTCACTATGGGTTCGCAAGTTGCTGAACTCAATAATATTGAAACTGCTGAAGTGATTATTCCTATAGCAGGGTTCGATAGCGTTTTTTTGCCAGAGCGTATTAAAGGTATTACCGCAACGATTATTCAAAAGGGCCTAAACAGCTTCACCCGTGAAGGTGTAATTGACCGTGACTTAGGGATTGTTGATAACGCTACACGTATGAGCAGTTTAGTAGTACGTATAGAAGACCCATACGGTCTTAAAAACATACAACCAGCCATTAAGTTTGGCAGCTACGTACAGGTAAATTTTGCAGGTGCAATGCTTAATAATATTTACCGTTTACCGCAAGCTTTGGTTAACAATCAAACTGTGTGGGTAGTAAACGAAAATCAAGAACTAGAGCCTCGCAAAGTAACGGTTATTCGTGAAGAGGGTGAGTATTTTTATATTAGCAGTGGTTTAAATGCCGATGACAAACTCGTTATTACTTTACCTGAATACCCGCAAAAAGGAATGCAGGTTAAAATTGCAGGTGTAGCTGCAAAACCAGAAAGCTCAGAAACGAGCACTTCAAACACGCAACAGCTGTAGGGTGTAATAGTTATGAGCGAGTCAATACAACAAAAACAAACAGGGTTAATTGCCTACTTTGCTAATAATTCAGTAGCCGCTAATTTAATGATGTTTTTTATCATTATTATGGGGGCTATAAGTTACTTTACGATTCAGCGTCAAATGTTTCCTAATGTAGAGATTAACTACATTAATATTGAGGCTAATTACCCCGGTGCTTCTCCTCAGGAAATAGAAGAAAGTATTCTCATAAAAGTTGAAGAGTCACTTAAAGATATAACCGAAATTAAAAAAGGCGTGTATCGCGCATTTAGAAATGGCGGTACAGCAAGCCTAGAAATAAACACCGATGCAGAGCTTACCGATGTACTTGATAAGGTAAAGCTACGCGTTGATGGCATTGCCACTTTTCCGGCTGGTATGGAACCGGTCACCATAAGTCAGGTTGAGTTTAGGCAAGATGTAATAGGCATGACACTCGTTGCTGATTTACCACTTACAGAGCTTAAGCCTATAGCAAACCAAATAGAGGATGAGTTACTACAGTTATCTAACGTGTCGTTAGTGGTAAACGATGTACCGCTTGATGAAATTGCTATTGAAATAGAGCCCGATACGCTTCGCCAATATAATTTAACCCTTAGTGATGTGATGAATGCGGTACGCCGTTACTCAGCTAACTTCTCTGCTGGGCAGCTAAAAACAGACGCAGGCGTTATTTCTGTTCGCGTCGAAAACCAGTTTTACTCAGGTGATGAATTTAGACAAATTCCGGTAAAAATTGGTGAGTATGGCGCTAAAGTTTTACTGCAAGATATTGCCGTAATTAAAGATCAATTTACTGAAGGTGAGCGCTACTTTAAGTTTAACGGTGAAAACGCGGTGTATTTATCGGTTAAAGCAACGCAAGAACAAAACATGATTCCCGTTGCGGATTCGGTTAAAGCGTTTATTGATCAAAAAAATAAGCAGTTGCCGCCGGGTATTCGGTTAGAGCCATTAATGGACATGACATACTACCTAAATGCTCGCCTTGATATGATGAAAGCTAACCTGTTTCAAGGTGCCATTTTGGTGGCAATTATGTTGTCGTTATTCTTGCGTTTTAAACTAGCGCTTTGGGTAATGATTGGCTTACCTGTTTGTTTTTTAGGGGCTATGATGATGATGCCACTGTTTGGCATTAGCATTAATATTATTTCGTTATTCGCTTTTATAATGGTGCTCGGCATCGTGGTGGATGATGCCATCGTGATAGGGGAAGCTGCCTACACCGAAGTTGAAAAAAGCGGCGGTGGTGTAGAAAATGTTGTGCGTGGCGCTAACCGAGTCGCGACCCCTGCAACCTTTGGTGTGTTAACAACGATTGCTGTATTTGCACCATTCACAATGTCGAGCGGGCCAGAAAGTGCCTTCTTTTATGGTATAGCCGTTGTAGTAATGCTGTGTTTAGTATTTAGTTTGATTGAATCAAAGCTGATACTGCCAGCTCACATTGCTCATACGCACTTTTCGCCGATCAAAAAAGGTGGTTGGCGCGATCGCTTCAATACACGCTTTTTTGGTTTCGTAAATGGTCCATATAAACGTTTTATTGCTAAGTGTGTTGATTGGCGCTGGACTGTTTTGTTTGCTTTTATTGCAATGTTTATAATCAGTATTGCACTTATTACGTCTAATAAAGTACGTACAGTTCCAACTCCTAAAGTGCCGCATGACTTTCCACAAATACAAGTTGAAATGAACGACAACGTTTCTGATTTACAAACCATTGCCGCTATTCGCGAAATAGAAGCTATGGTACTTAGAGTCGATGAAGAAACAGAACGTGAATTTGGCCAAAAAATTATTCGTGATGTATTGGTATTTAACCAAGGCAGAACTGAGTCGCAGTTACTAGCTCCATTAGTTGACGAAGATTCACGTCCATACAATGCATTTGAGCTTTCTCGCCGATGGCGTGAGGCTATGCCGACTATTGCTGGTATTAAGTCGTTAACTATTCAAGACGATGTTGGTGGCGGCGGTGGTAATGGCGGCGGCGAGTTTGGCTATTTACTGTATGGCTCAGATATAGATACTTTAAATCAAGCGGGTCGTCGTTTTATTCAATTACTTCAACAGCAAAAAGGGTTGTTTGATATTAGCTCAACCATAGATCCTGCGAGCAAAGAAGTGCAAATGAGCCTTAAACCTGTTGCTTACGATTTAGGCTTAGATTTAGCAGGTATTGCAAATCAAGTTGGAGCCAGTTTTTATGGTGGCGAAGCGCAGCGCGTAATCCGAAACGGCGAAGAAGTACGCGTAATGGTACGCTACCCTAAACTGACTCGTGAGGCATTTTCATCACTTAAACACACCGTGGTTACTACCCCGCAAGGGCGAGAAGTACTTCTTGGTGATGTAGTAGAATTAACCGAAACGCCAGGTATTAGCTATATACGCCGCGAAGGTGGCTACCGTACCGTATATGTTTATGGCAATATTGATGAAGAGCAAATTGAGCCGGGTGAAGTGGTTAAGCAAGTAAAAGAAAACTTACTGCCACAGCTAATAGAAGAATTCCCAAGTGTTAAATCAGAGCTTGGTGGCGCAATAGAAGAGCAGCAAGCTCAAGCTAATGAGCAAATAATGTTTTTTATTGGCGGAATGATTTTAGTATACATACTGCTAGCTGTGCCGCTTAAAAGCTATTCACAACCGCTTATTGTAATGTCGGTTATTCCGTTTAGTTTAACCGGGGCTATTTGGGGTCATTACTGGTTTGATTTAGATATGAGCTTAATGTCGGGATTTGGCTTAATTGCCGCAGCAGGTGTTGTTATAAATGATTCACTTGTAATGACCGATTATGTAAACCAAGTTCGCCGCGAAGGCGTTAGCGTTAAAAATGCGGTAATAGAAGCAGGTTGTGCTCGCTTTAGAGCAATACTATTAACGTCTATAACAACCTTTGCTGGTGTATTACCTATTATGTTTGAAACAAGCCTGCAGGCTAAGTTTGTAATACCTATGGCGGTAGCACTTGGCTTTGCTGTTATGTTTGCAACGTTAATAACGCTTATATTAGTACCGTGTTTATATATTATTTTGGGTGATATTGGTGCGATGTTTAAGCGCCCATTTAAAGGCCGAGCTGCTAAAGTCTCGTAATAATACCAATTCGCAATAATACTTAATCATTTTACGGGGCTAAACGTGTCGCTACCTACGTTAAAAAATTCTCATTTAGAACAACTAAATAGCGAATTTTTTGCCTAGCTATCAACACGTTTTCCCAGCCTTAAAATAGATCACTTAATTAAGCGAATTGGTATAAATATAAAGCATAAAAAAAGCACTGACCGTTATTAACGCTCAGTGCTTTTTTAGTATCTATTTATTGTTGTTAAACTGGCTACAACAATAATTAATCTTTAAATTGCTTATGACAATCTTTACAGCCTTTAGCCCATGCGCCAAAAGCTTTACCAATTACGGCTTTATCGCCCGATTGAGCAGCTAACGCTAGCTTATCTGCATTTGCTGCAAAAGCATTCGCTTTTTCAACAAAGGTTGCATTTTCGGCCCAAACAGCAGCAAGTGCAGCTGTGTCGCCTTTATCTGTCCCTTCGTAAAACGCTTCCCATGGCATTTTTGAAAGTGCAGCAGCGTTGTTAGCACGCATTTTAAATTGCTCTGCGTCAAAAGGTACTTTACCTTTTAGCATTGCGCCCATGTCACCAATTTGTACTGAGATCATTGAAAACGCTGCTTGGCGGTATTCAATCGCGTCACTTGGCTCTTTAAATGCAGAATTTGCCGATACGCTAAATGCACACGTTGCCAGTGCTATTGTTGCTAATACTTTTTTTAATTTCATGTTTGCCCCTGTTGAAAATTGTAATTCTTAATTCGGTATCTTGTATCTAACATCGTATTTATTCAAGTGAATACGATAGATTTAACTAAAACTTAATCGTTTATATCAATATCTGCAAATATCATCCCGCGACGCATGCTTCTAGTTGCTAAGAATACCTCACCAAGTAACGACATGAATGCACATATAAGCAATGCCATTGCTGCTACAAAACAACAAGCAATGGTCACGCTTAAGTTAATTGATTGAATGTGCGACAAGAATAAAAACATAACCACAGCACATACAAGTAAGGCACTTAATACGCTTAAGCTAAAAGCAATATGTATACATCGAGATCTTTTTAATAAGGCGCGCAGCTCTGTTGCTAGCGACTTATTAAAATCGTCATCTGTATTTACTTTTAATCTTCGCTCAAGTAAGCGCGCTCTGTCGGTAATTCGTGCTAAGCGATTAGATAAAACACCTAAAGTTGCTGCTATACCTGTGATTAAAAATACGGGAGCAACGGCCGTTTGAATCACTTTAGCCATGGTTAAAATGTTAATTACTTCGCTATTCATTTAATTCTCAAGAAAAAGTTAGGGTTGTTTACATTAGTTCACAAATATGATTTTTTGGTTTTATTGTTTTAAATCAATTTGTTGAAGTGTTTTTTTTGTGTTTATACGTTTTGCTGTCATGTGTTTGTAACCAAGGTGTTGCTTGGGTTGCCCCGAAAGTTTTATATTCAGCGGAGCATATAATCATTTTGATTAATACAAATACAATAATACATAACCTATCCAAGGGGAACTCATGGCTAATAATATAATAAAAAAAACTGCTATAGCTACGGCTGTATCAAGTGCATTTCTTGCTACTTTTGTTAATGCCGCAACTTTACCTAATGCAACAATAGCACCTCAAGCTGCTGAACAGGTGAAAGAGTTAGCATCTGAGCAAAAACAGCCTTCAGCACATATGATTGTTTTACGTGCAACAACGTCTGTTGATGCTGTGGCTTCTGGCACTTATGAAGCGTCAAGCAGTCGTGAAATGATTGCTAACATTGAGTTGCTTCAAAACACGATGGCCAACGAGCTTAGTAGCTTAGACTTTGATGCAAAAATAATTGGTAAAACAAAAATATTAGCACCAACATTAATTGTGCAGGCGACACCAGAAGCCTTAGCTAAAATAGCTAAAGATTCACGAGTGGCTAAAGTATTACCGATGTTTGACTACGAATTACATGTAGCTGCAACGTCTGAATATATTAATGCTAAGCCTTTAATTGTTGATGGTATTGTAACTGGTAAAGGTCAGCGTGTGGCTGTTCTAGATACTGGTATTGACTATACCCACAAAGCATTTGGTGGTGAGGGTACAGTTGAGGCATACGATGCTGCTCAAGCTGATCCTACAACGGTTAATTGGCCACAAGGTATTGTACAAGGCGGTTACGATTTTATTCATGAAGATGCAGACCCGATCGAGAATGATCCTGAAGTTGTAATTCCTGATGTGGATGAACCAACAAACCATGGTACGTCTTCTTCAAATTCAGTGAATGGTATTGCACCTGATGTTGAATTATATGTTTACTCTGTTTGTGGTGGTGGCTGTCCAAGTGCTGCTCAAGCTGCGGCACTAGAAGCTGCAATGGATCCAAATGGCGATGGTGATATTTCAGACCGCGTAGATGTTATGAACATGTCGTTGGGTGGCGAGTTTGGCGATACATATACTGGTGGTGGTGCACAATACCTAATTCAACGTGCTGTTGATTTAGGTGTGAATATGGTTATTTCAGCCGGTAATGATGGTGATCATCCATTCCGCATTGGTGGTCCAAGCACGACACCAAATGCGTTATCAGTAGGCGCAATGACCCATCCTACAACTGCGGTTGTTACTGCAACAGGTACTGTTGCTGGTATTGAAGGTAATATTCAAGCATCAGGCTTTGGTCCGCAAACTGACTTTGTAATTACAGGTGCAGATATTGATTTAATATACCCTGACACAAACCAAGATGGTTGTGTTGATTTTGCTGATGATGTTGATTTTACTGGTAAAGCGGTTTTAATCGACCGTGGTGCATGTGCATTTACAGTTAAAGTACTTAGTGCACAGAAGAAAGGTGCTGAGTTTGTACTGATTGCAAATAATACAGATGATGGCACTCCGGCTCCTATGGGTGGTTTTGACGCTGATGTAACTATTAAAAATGTAGGCATTAATTTTGCTGCAGGTGCTGCTTTAAAAGCTCAATTAGCTGCAGGCGATACGGCAACATTTGATATTGATGTAAAAGTTAAAACTACAGCAGGTGCGGTAGCTACGTTCTCTTCTCGTGGCCCTTCGATGGATGGTTTATTAAAACCAGAAATTACTGCCCCTGGTACTAGTATATTAGTTGCTGCAGCAGGCACGCAGGATCAGCTAGCTCCTGTATCTGGAACATCTTTTTCAGGCCCTATTACAGCCGGTGCTGTTGCGATGGTTCGTGAAGCACACCCTGAGCGTAATGCATTTGAAATTAAAGCTACAATAATGAATGCAGCTGACTTAAATGTAACAAATGAGCCTTTAGCGAGTAGCCCTGACTCAGAATTAGCTCCAATTAGTATGATTGGTTCAGGCTTAGTTGACGTAACTAAAGCAGTCAACTTACCAGTAGCTGCATGGGTTAATAATACACAGTTTAATACTAAACAAGCGGCTCTTTCATTCGGCCTTGTGTCAATGGCTGGAACAGAGTCTCTAATTAAAACAGTGACCGTTAAGAACTTCTCATCTGATGCTAAAACGTATGCGCTACGCACTGAAGCTCGCTATCAAAATGATGACGATACAGCTGCAATTAGCTGGGATTTCCCTGACTCGGTAACAATCCCTGCAGGTCAGTCAATTAACTTTGATGTGACGCTAACTGTTGATCCAACAAAACTACCAGCGTGGGAATTAGAAAACCCATTTAGTGCAGACGATATTGCTGCAAGAAGCGCTGCACTTACTTCAATAGAGTTTGATGGTGCGTTAGTATTTAATGATGCAAGTACAGATACAGACCACGATTTGCATGTTGTGTATCATGCAATGCCAAAAGCTGCGACAGAATTAAGCGTTTCGTCTCAAATCATTGATAACGAAATGGCACTTATTGTTGAAAATAGCGGCCTAACAGACATTACTCCTTTTGCAGAAAGCATTGTTGCAACAGGCACAGAGAAAACACGAGAAGAAGCTGAGTTTAATATTTTAGCGACGACTTTCTCTGCATTTGCAGATAGCTCTTGTGACTCTGGTATTTTTGTAACGTCATCAATTCAATTACGAGATCCGTTAACGCATGTATTCCAAGCAGGCTACAGATTAGAAGTTGATACTGATAACGACGGTGTTTATGATCAAGTTATGCAAAACTATAACGACCGTGGTCGTCAAACTGCATTCCCTGGCCGTAGCCGTACAGTAATTGGTGAAACTGATGGCGCTGGTAACGATTCGCTAGCATGGGTTACTCCGCTTTATCACTCAGCCGGTGAAGATACTATTACATTCTCCACTTGTAGTGAGTTACTAAATGTTGATGGTTCATTACTTGGTGAAAACATGAACTTTAAAGCATCTGTAGGTTATCCTTCATATGTTACAGGTGTATTCACTCAGACAGATAGCATTGAAGGTTCAACTACATTTGGAGCCTCTCCAAATGTAACTCTTACTTCTATGGAGACTGGTGAAGCAGTTACTTCACTTAAACCGGGTGAAAAAGCAATTGTTGAAGCAAGCGGTCCATTTGCATTATCACAAACGTCTGGTTTAGATATTGTTAAAGTGATGAATAGTGCTGAGTTAGAGCTTCCTGCAATCGAGGCTCCAATGCTAGTTGGTGGTGAGTTTAGTGTTTCAGAAGATGCTGTTAACGGAACAGTTGTTGGTGCACTAACTATCACTGAGTCTGATCAAGACTTAGGTGTATCAGAATACTACGTGCAATCAAGTACTCACCAAGGTTTCGGTATTGATGCCGATGGGCAAGTAGTTGTAACTAACACTGAATTATTAACAGGTGATTCATCAGCTGAAATTCAAGTTGTTGCCATTGATATACGCGGTAATGTATCTGCTCCTGCTGTAGTTACTATAAGTATTACAAAAGTAGTACCGCCAGTAGTAGAGACCGTAGTACCAGAAAGCAAAAAGAGCTCATCTGGCTCACTTGCATGGTTAACATTACTAGTAGCGCCATTTGCATTTATACGCCGTCGTAAACAAAAGTAACTTTATAACTTAATAGTTATACAAAGGGAGCTTCGGCTCCCTTTTTACATTGCTTCACAAACTAAACAACTACAAACTCTAATTTATAGGTATATTTAATTACTTAATTACTTAATTACTTAATTACTTAATTACTTAATTACTTAATTACTTAATTACTTAATTACTTAATAAAAAATAAAAATATAACAAGGACTTTGACTGATGAAACGTACCCCATTCGCACTCGCTGCACTATCACTCGCTATTTTAAGTGGCTGTAACCAAGCCCCAGAAGAAACTCAAAAAAATAATACACAAGTTAAAACAGTTCAAGTAGTCCAAGCTGTTGCCCCGGTTGCTAAAAAAGTGCCACATGAAATGACTATTCATGGTGATACACGTATAGATGATTACTATTGGCTGCGTGATGATGAACGTAAAGCGCCAGAGGTAATTAACTATTTAGAAGCTGAAAATACATACACTGATGCAATGCTTGCACATACTAAAACGCTACAAAGCGAATTGTTTGAAGAGCTAAAAGGGCGTATTCAAAAAGACGATGATTCAGTCCCAGTTAAAAACGGTGATTATTTTTACTCAACGCAAACACGTGGCGATAACGAATACACTACTTACTTACGCAGCAGCGATTTTGCAGGTACCGATCAGCAAGTTATTTTAGATGTAAATGAGCTTGCTAAAGGTCATGATTATTATGCGGTAAGTGGCTTAGATGTAAGCCCGAATGGCAATTTAATGGCTTATGGCGAAGATACTGTTAGCCGTCGTATTTATAGCATAAAAATAAAAGACTTAACTACCGGTAAATTACTCGAAGACACACTTGAAGGCACTAACGGTGGCATTGTGTGGGCAAGCGATAACAAAACGGTTTACTACATTAAAAAAGATTTACAAACTCTACTAGGTTACCAAGTTTATCGTCATACATTAGGTACACCGCAAGCTGATGACGAGCTAATATACGAAGAGACTGATACCAGTTACTACATGGGTATGAGTAAAAGCAAAGATGAGTCAGAAATTTATATTTGGCACAGCAGTACGGCCGCATCAGGCGTATCGGTATTAAGTGCTGATGATACCAAAGCAATGCCTAAACGCTTAATTGAACGCGAAGCAGGGCTTGAATATGGGATTTCTAAACTAGGGAATACTTACTACATTGTAACTAACTTAGATGCTGTAAATTTTCAGCTGATGAAAGTTGATATTGATAAAGCAAGCGACAAAGCAAATTGGCAAAGTGTGATCCCAGCGCGCGATAATATTAAGCTCGAAGGCATTGATTTATTTAATGACTACTTAGTTTATCAAGAACGTGAAATGGGCCAATCAAAGTTGATTGCGCGTAATTTAAAAACGGGTAAAGAGTTACCGCTGAGCTTTAACGACAGCGCTTATACAATTGGTACTTATGGCAATAACGATATAGATAGCAGCACGCTACGTGTTTACTACACAAGCATGACCACTCCAAGCTCATCGTACGATGTAGATTTAACGACTGGCGATAAAACGCTTCTTAAGCAACAGGTTGTATTAGGTGATTTTGATGCTGACAATTACGCTTCAGAGCGTATTTTTGTAACAGCACGCGATGGCATTAAAGTACCAGTAAGCTTAGTTTACCGTAAAGATACGTTTAAAAAAGATGGCGCTAACCCGCTACTGCAATATGGTTATGGGTCGTACGGTGCAACCATGGATCCAACGTTCTCAAGCTCACGTTTGAGCTTGTTAGACCGTGGCTTTGTATTTGCAATTGCTCATGTTCGTGGCTCGCAAATGTTAGGTCGTCCTTGGTACGAAGATGGTAAGCTACTCACTAAAAAGAATACGTTTAACGACTTCGTTGACGTAACTAAAGCATTGGTTTCTCAAAAGTATGGCGCAAAAGATGAAATATTTGCGTTAGGCGGCAGTGCTGGTGGCTTACTAATGGGCGCAGTGGCAAACCAAGCGCCTGAGCTTTATAAAGGCATGGTTGCTGCGGTACCGTTTGTAGATGTAGTTACAACGATGCTTGATGCAAGTATTCCGCTTACAACAAATGAATACGGTGAATGGGGTAACCCAAACGAAAAGGCGTATTACGATTACATGCTGTCTTATTCGCCATACGACCAAGTATCTAAGCAAGCGTATCCTAATATGCTAGTAACGACGGGCCTGCACGACTCACAAGTTCAATACTTTGAACCTGCAAAATGGGTTGCTAAGCTGCGTGACTATAAAACTGATGACAATAAGTTATTGTTTAAAATAGATATGGAAGCAGGGCATGGCGGCGCATCGGGTCGCTTTAAACGCTTAGAAGATACCGCGCTAAACTATGCATTTATGCTTGATTTAGCGGGTATTAAAAAGTAATTAATTTATATATTTAAAATAAATAAAAAATGTAAGGTGCTTTTTAAGAAAGCACCTTTTTTTGTGGCAAGTTAAAGCTAAACATAGTGCCTTTACCAATTTCACTTTGTACGTAAATTTCGCTATCCATCAGTTTTAATAGACCTCTGCAAATAGCCAATCCTAAACCACCTTGCTGGCGCCCTTCTTTATTTGAGTTGCTTGCTTGGTAGTGCGGGTCAAAAATAGCATTCAGCTCATCTTCTTTTATGCCTACACCAGTATCGGATACATGCACAAATAGTTGATTATCGTCACTGCGTTTTACATGTACGGCAATGCTGCCGCCGCGAGGGGTATGCCTAATTGCATTATCAATTAAGTTACTTAGCACACGCTCTAATTTAGCTATATCGGCAACCACAGGAAAATCACAAATTGCGGGCTCTACCGATAAACTAATACCTTTTTTATCAACGGCTAAACTGAATTTTGCGATGCAATCGTAAATTAGCTCACCTAAATTAAAGGTTTCTTTATTTATACTTATTTCGCCATTTTCTAAGTGAGCAAGCTCAAATATTTGCTCTATGAGTAGCTTTAATTGCCCGCAATTATTAAGTGAAACTTGTAAGTACTCTTGCTGCTCTTTTTTACTTAATTGTTCGCCCGACTGATTTAATACTTCTAAAAACCCCTGCAAGGAGGCAAGTGGTGTACGTAGGTCGTGCGATAGATGAGTTAGCAACTCTTTGCGTTGTTTATCGCCTTGCTCAAGGGCTTTAAACTGCTCGTTAATACGCGTTAACATGGCTTGAATACTTCGCCCTAAACTATGCACTTCGTTACTTTTTTGCGTTGAATAGTTACTTAGCTTGGTGTCGGTAAGGCTGTAGTTAGCGGCTTCAATATTACTAACATCGCGTGCTAAGCGCTGAATTGGGTTGGTAAAAAAGCGTAGCAAAATTAGCATCGCAATAAATAAAAATGCGAGTGCAGAGCCAAGCCATAAAGCGGCTAGCCATAACTTATCATTATTTTTTACAGTGCTTAGTGAGGTGTCGTAAGCCTCACCACCAATAATTACATATAAATAACCTTGTAACTTATCGTGATTAAATACTGGCGCGGCTGAAAATATCTTTTGTTGCTCTTTATTACGAGGATTATCACCATAAATAGGTGCAGCGCTTGGGTCGTTAATCAGCCTTTTTAAAGGCGTTAAACTAATATGCGTGCGTTTAACTTTACCCGGCTTTGCTGAGTAAGTAAGAATTTTTCCGGTTTCGTCTACAAAATAGAATTCAAACGCTGGGCCTAATAACATTAAGGTATGAAAAAGATTTTCAAGCGCTTTATAGTCGTAAACACCTTCTTTTATTAATGGGTTATCTTGTACTAAATGCTCCGCTAACGCTAAGTGCAGGTTTTGTTCTGCATGGTGCTTTGAAGTCAGTTCTAATTGCTTGCTCCAACCGTAAACTAGGGCACAAATAAAACAAAAAATTACGACGAGCGATATAGCTAATTTTTGATACAAAGATAATTTCATAATAGGTGTCTTAATTGAGTTGGCTAGGGTTTAGTTTGTAACCAACACCCCAAACTGTTTCGATGATAGGCGCTTGTTGGTGTTCTTCTAGCTTGGCACGTAAGCGGTTTATATGTGAATTAACCGTGTGCTCGTAACCACTGTGTTGATATCCCCATACTTTATCGAGTAATTGTTGGCGACTAAAAACATGATTAGGATGGCGTGCAAAGTAAACGAGTAAATCAAATTCGGTGGCTGTAAGGTTAAGGGCTTGTTTGCCTAAATACACTTGGTGCGAACTAAATTCTATATTGAGTGAGCCTACATTTAGTGTTTGTTCGCTATCAACGGGAGAGTTGTCGTTATTTTGGCTAGCGAGTAGCTGTGCTCTGTGGCGTAATTGGGTTTTTACTCTGGCTTGTAATTCGCGTGCAAAAAATGGCTTACAAATATAATCATCAGCGCCCATTTCAAGGCCAATAACTCTGTCCATATCGCTACTAAGCGCGGTGAGTAAAATAACGGAGGTAGTAGGGTAATGCTCTTTTATTTTTCGGCACAAACTCAAACCATCCATTTGCGGTAAGTTTATATCTAGTAAAATAAGTCCGTAGGGATGCTTGGCTATTTTTTTTAAGGCAAGCTCTGCGCTTACAACATGATCAACATGTAAGTTAAGCGACGTTAGCTGCGTGGTAATTAACTTACCTATTTCTCTGTCATCTTCTACTACTAATATTTTTTCGTGACGCATGTATTACCTCGTAAAAAGGGGGGCATCCGTGCTCCCTTACTTCCCCATTACAAGCTGGAACGTTACTGCGTGCGCGTAATTACTATTTTCGATACCGGGTTATCAAACTTATGTTCAACACCGAGTGCTGATGTTGATAATCCATCTTGATTTGAAACAATGCCTGGGTGCATTGTTATTATATCGGCAGTATCGTCACGTATTTCGTTAAACCCTTCGCCGCTAGCGGCAGGACCTGGCACAGTTTCAGCTGTTTCTGTATTTGCTTCCGTACCAGCATCATAAGCAACGGTTGTACTCATTAGCGAGTCACCTACTTCTAATGAAGATACATCTACAAGACTAAGACCGGTAAATGTGTCATTTGTATTCCCAAGCATTGCAGCAAATGACAAATTAAGCGTTTCTTGGTCTTCAACAGAGATGATTACTGTGGTTGTCTCACCAGGACCAATGCCTCCTTCAGCTGAAACAGCAGCAAGTGCACTTTCGTAACTTAGGTATTCTTCATTTGCGCCGCTTTCTGCAAGCATTTCTAAACCAACAGAGGCTGTTGTACCGAATGTCCAAGGTGCTTCATCTTCAAAAGCAATGACAGAGAGTGGTGACAAAGGTTGCCCTGCGGTTAAATTACTAAAAGTAATAGTAAACTCATTGATTACAGGTTCTACAACAATAGGTTCAACAACGACCGGCTCTTCAACCACTGGGTCGTTATCATTATCGCTACACGCTGCAAGTGTGGTTGCAAGTGCAAGCACTAGTAGACTTTTTTTAAGGTTGTTAGCAGATAACATAGTCATGCTCCTACTTAACTGTAACGGTTAATTGTGCCACTGGGTTTAACCATCTGTGTACTGTATTACTTAAATCGCTATTGCCCGCTTCTAAATCGTCATCACCTAAGCTACCAGGGTGAATATGGATACTTGTATTTGTATCACCACTTAATATACCTGTACCGCCAGTGCCAGCGTCGCCACCTGGAGCCGCAGGAATACCCGGAGTACCTGGAGCCCCAGAGCCCTCAACTACAAGCTCATTGTTTTGTTCTGTGCCTGCATCGTAAGCATTTAAATTAATTGTGTAAGTGCCTGCTTCTGTTGGAATTTTCCAGCTGTTTAAACCTACAAAGCCATCATTAGTTGGCAGCATCATTGCAGTTAAAGATAAGTACTCGTTACCGTCGGTTGTTGTCAGTGTTGCCGTTGTAGATGCGGCTGGTGCAAGTAAACCTTCAGCTGGATTTGCAGCCATGTCACTACCTGCAGCAGTAGCTTGTGAAACTAGCTCTGCAATATTGCCGCCTTCAGCCATTGTTTGTAATGCTGTAGAAGCTTCTGTTGCTACTTCAAATAGTGTGTCTTCGTTGTTGTGTGCTGTAATTAATAACGGGGTAAAGTGAATACCCTTGGTTAGGTTAGTAACTTTTAAGTCTAGTTCTGCGGCCACAGTCGATTGGCTAGCTGCCGCTAAAAGAATTGCGATTGTTAATGTAGAAGCTTTCATTATTATTTCCTGTAAGTGATGATTCGAGCTAAGTATTGAATAATCGTCTCCAGAAACTCTCACAAACTTATCACTTTTTTATCACAAGATTTCACGCTGTGATTTTTAAAGGTAAATACGTTGGTTGATTAGTAGACATTTGTTTAGTTAAGAGGCAACATACATAAAACAAAAAGGAGCGTGTTATGGAAGAAAATCAACAGGTTGAACCAGTTAATAAAGATGAGCGCATGTGGGCTATGTTATGTCATTTAAGTGCACTGGCAGGTTTTGTTATGCCGTTCGGCTCAATTATTGGGCCATTAATTGTGTGGTTAATTAAAAGAGATGAAATGCCAGTTGTTGACGTGCACGGTAAAAAGGCGCTTAACTTTCAAATAACGATGGCAATTGCATATGTAGTTTGTTTTTTACTGATGTTTGTAGCGATAGGCTTAATATTACTACCTATAGTGGCAATATTTTCGTTTGTGATGGTAGTGCTAGCAAGTATTAAAGCTAACGAAGGTAAAGAGTTTAATTACCCGCTGAGCTTAAATTTGATAAAATAAACATACAGTTTATTTTTATACCAATTGAATAAATTAGTGAGTTATTTAATACGCTAGAATGATTATGTTTTTAATAAAATTGGTATTATAAACCCAGCTATAGGCTGGGTTTTTACGTTTAGCCATAAGGGCATTATGCTTTATCTCACGTTATTTATTAGCGCATTTATATCTGCCACATTATTGCCCAGCTCTTCTGAGGTGATAATGGTGGGAATGATTGCCCAAGGTAAAGTTAACTTATGGCTTATGTGGTGCGTCGCAACGCTTGGAAACGTGTTAGGAAGCTGTGTTAATTACTGGTTAGGCACGCAGGTATTACGTTTTAAAGATAAAAAATGGTTTCCGGTATCGGAAAAAGGGCTTGATAGCGCACAAAAGCAATTTAATAAATACGGTGTGTATAGTTTGTTGTTTGCTTGGTTACCCGTTGTAGGAGACCCATTAACGGTGATTGGGGGAATATTTAAAGTACGCTTTAGTATATTTTTATTACTAGTAACACTAGGCAAAGGCGCGCGCTATTTAGCGGTTATCGCCCTTGCCGTAGGATTCGAAAAGCTTTTTTAAATAAATTTTTAAGGCCTTATTTAGCCCAATCGAGCGTTAACGACACTGAGTCGGCAAAACGCAGTGCATGTGGTTTATCAACACGTGCTTTAGCGTAATGAACACTTGGGTGTGAGTGACAAACCGCAAGAATTTCAGCCACTAATTTTTCGAGCAGTAAAAAGTGGCCTTGTTCTACTAAGCTAATTACTTCTTTCGTGATCACTTTATAATTAAGTGCTTGGTCTACTTCATCTGTTTTACACGCGTCATCAGCAGGGTAATGAATTTCTAGATTGATCACTACATCTTGCTTTTTCTCACGCTCATCGGGGTTAAAGCCGATAAATGTACGCAGGCGCAAATTAGTAACGTTAATAATTGCATTAGCCATAGGGTTAACCTTTTATAAGCTGCAAAAATTCGTTACGTGTTTTAGGATCGCTTCTAAAGTTACCTAACATTACTGATGTACGCATGCTTGAATTTTGCTTTTCTACACCACGCATCATCATACACATGTGTTTTGCCTCAACAATAACGCCAACGCCTTTAGCGCCAGTAACTTCTTCGACTGCTTTAGCGATTTGATGCGTTAACTGCTCTTGAATTTGAAAGCGACGTGAAAACATATCAACAATACGTGCAAATTTAGACAAGCCTAATACTTTACCGTTTGGAATATAAGCAATATGGCAACGACCAATAAAAGGTAGTAAATGATGTTCACACATAGAGTAAAGCTCTATGTCTTGCACTAAAACCATATCGTCAGCATCAGACGTAAATACTGCTTTATTGGTTATCTCATCAAGCGTTTGGCGATACCCTTGTGTTAAATATTCCATTGCTTTTGCGGCACGTTTTGGCGTATCAAGTAAACCTTCGCGGTTAGCATCTTCACCTACAGCAGTAATTATTTTTTGGTAACTTTCTTTTAACTCGTCATGCATAAGTTTCTCAGTCTAGTGTGTTCTACTTTAAATGGCGTCCGCCATCAACAGGCAAGGAGCGCCCTGTGATGTAGTGGCTTTGTAATAGTAAATCAATACTATTGATAATTTCTTGGCATCCGGGTTCAATGCCCATTAATGATTTTTTAAGGGTTTTAGCTCTATATTGCTCGTCATCATGTTCATTAAAAATAATGAGTGATGGAGCAACCGAGTTTACCTTTATATTTGGTGCATATTTAGCGCTGAACGATTTAGTTAAGTTATCGAGTGCCGCTTTACTTGCTGCATAAGCTAAGTGCTTAGGGCTACCTGTTTCGACTACATAATCAGTAAGGTGAATTATATCAGCAGGTGCTTTAGCACTTTGTTGATAGTTTAAAAGCAGCTCAGCGCACATTAAATTAATTAAATACGGTGTTTTAGCATGTATACGCATCATGTTATCAAACAGTACTGCAAAGTCAGGATTGTTGGCTTCGCAGTCCCAGCTTGATGCATTGTGAACAACAGCGCGTAGCGATGTTGTATGCTCTTTAAGCGTATTTATAAATGCACTTATACCGTCATCGGTACTAAAGTCGGCATAAATACACACAGCACCTTGTTGCTCTAATGCATCAACAGCGTCGTGGCGAGTACGATACGTAATAACAACAGCTTGCCCTTGAGCTATATAATGCTGAGCAAGTGCTAAACCAATACGTTGTCCTGCACCGGTAATTAAGATGGGCGATGTCATATAAGGCAGTGTTCTCTTTGGCGGGTAACTTATACCAATATTATTAAAACAAGATCGATCTATCGTTATTTTCTTAGGGCTATAATAGATCACTAATTTAACGCAATAGGTATTATAAAATTCAAAGCGTTAATTTATTAAAATATACGCAGTTTATTAGTCTGTCGATCAAAAAAGCAATTAATCCTCAAAGGGTTAATTGCTTTTCTTATTTACTAAACATTAATCGTAAATTGTTGGAATTGGTTGGCGCTTATGTTGTGTACGCGTGTAAATACTTACAAGCTTTTGTTCAACATCTTTAGAAACAGATTTACCTTCTAAAAAGTCATCAATTTGCTCATAGCTCAAACCAAGTGCTTCTTCATCTGTTAAGCCTGGGCGGTCACTTTCTAAATCAGCTGTAGGTGCTTTATCTACTAATAAAGCTGGAGCACCGAGCGCAGTAGCAAGTGCACGCACTTGGCGTTTTGATAAACCAAATAGCGGAGCTAAATCGCACGCGCCGTCACCAAATTTAGTATAAAAACCAGTAATGTTTTCAGCACTATGATCGGTACCTACTACTAAACCTTGGCAAAAACCGGCTATTTCGTATTGAGCAACCATACGTTGGCGCGCTTTAACATTACCTTTAATAAAGTCTACTTGCGCTTGCTCAGGCAGTGCTTCACCACAGCCAACTACGGCAGCTATCGCTTGCTCATGCAGTGCATCAGCAGCAGGTTGTACGTTTACGGTCATACGTTTACTTGGTTGAATGAAATCAACAGCTAGTTGCGCTTCGTCTTCATCGGCTTGTATGCCGTAAGGTAGGCGCACAGCAATAAACTGATACTTGTTTGTGTTTTGCTCTTTATTTAGTTCGTTTACGGCAAGTTGACATAAGCGACCGCAAGTTGATGAGTCAACACCACCACTAATACCCAGTATTAATGATCGTGAGTGAGCAGCTACTAAACGTGCTTTAATAAAAGCAACTCGACGAGTTATCTCAGCATTTTCATCAATCGTTGACTGAACCTTCATTTCAGCCATAATTTCGGCGCGCATTGCCAGCTCCTTATAAAATTTAATATGTGATACGCAATAAACTTATTATGTGATTTAGTTTTAATTAATTAAAGTTTTAAATGAGCTTTTATTCTGCGAAGCTCTACTTTTAATTCTTCTACTTCTGCAAGTAAATCACTCAACTCTTTGTCTTTAATTACTTCGCTTGGTAGAGCAACAAAGGCATCAGCGGGATTATTTCGTTGTTCGCCAAATAAATGAATGTATCGGCTGTCGCGTTTACCAGCTTCTCGCTCTAATTTACGCGTGTACTCGCTTTCAATCAGTTTATTGAGTGCTGTTTCTACTTCATTTACGTTATTAAAATCAGCAAGCCTAGCGCTGCGGGTTCTTAATTCACCAGGGGTTTGGGCGCCGCGTAAAAGTAACAAACAAACAATGGCACGTTGCTGAGCAGAAAATTGCAGGTTACTAAACTCAGTGTTGCAAAAGCGGTGGTCGTATTTATTTACGCGACCAGAAAGCCCTTCATCTATAGTTACCAAACGCATGTCTATTAGTTCATCAAGTGCGTTTTGCACGTCACTATCTGTAAGATTTAACACAGGGTCGCGATTAGACTTTTGGTTACATGCGTTCACTAGAGCGTTTAACGATAGCGGATAATGCTCTGGCGTTGTGCTTTGTTTTTCTAGTAAGCAACCAAGAATACGTTGTTGATTTGCTGATAACTGCATAAATAATCTCAAATTAGTAAGCGTATTTTATTAGCTTACACCTTTATTGGATACCAAGCCATTGCTGGAGTTTAGGTTTTAGGGCAGCTAAATCGAGCGGCTTACTTAAATAGTCGTTCATGCCTGCTGCTAGGCATTTTTCTTTATCGCCCTGCATGGCATTGGCTGTAAGTGCAATAATAGTAATATTTTCATTACCCTTACCCGCATCGCCTTCTCTAATGGCTTTAGTGGCTTGGTAGCCATCCATTTCGGGCATTTGGCAATCCATTAAAACTAGCTTATATGGCTTACCTTGTTTTGCATTGAGTTTTACAATTGCCTCAAGCCCATTTTCAGCAATATCAAAAATCACACCTGCTTGCTTTAATAGCGCCGAGGCAACTACTTGGTTTATTTTATTGTCTTCAACGAGTAGTAGTTGTGGCTCTGGTGAATCGAGTACCGGTGCTTTAGTTAGCTTGTTTTGCAGCTGTGCTTGTTGCTGCTGTTGTTCAATGTATTTATCGTTCGTGAGTGAGTCAAACAAATCAGAAGGTGTGAGTGGTTTGAAAATCATACAGTCGACTTCCATACCTACTTTAGACTCCTCAGGTGAATAACTCATTGGCGCCATAAGAACTAACTTGCAACTATGCATATTTATAAAGTTTTTAAGCGCAGTTATATGCGTTTGCGGCGCTTTTTCAAAAAAGTAGTAATCAACTAAAATAGCTTCAGGGTGGGTGGTTACATTATTTAAATAATCATCAACCTCGAGATAGTCACGTAAGCAATTGACCTTTGCACCCCATACCGTGAGTTGTTTGCTGGCTGTATTTGCATTTAACGAGCACTCATCAATAATTAAAATATGTTTGTTTTTAATTAAATGACTCGGTAAATCTTGTTCTTTGCTTAAGCGAGGCTGTATTTGTATTGTGAAAGAAAATGTACTTCCTTCACCTTGCATACTATTTACGCTTACTTCTCCGTTCATTAGCTCACACAGTTGTTTTACTATGGCAAGGCCAAGCCCTGTTCCACCAAACTGGCGTGTAGTTGAGGTATCTGCTTGTGTAAACGAATCAAATAGCGACGCTTGTTTTTTAGGGTCAATACCAATGCCAGTATCAATAATCGAACATTGTAGGAATGAGCCATCAGTTGTTTCATCCACTTTGGCAGTAATAACGACTTCGCCATCAATAGTAAATTTAACGGCGTTGCCAATTAAGTTATTCAAAATTTGGCGTAAGCGGTTAGGGTCACTAATTATTTCGCTAACTGTAATTTGAGTGGCATCTAAAATAAGTTTTGTATTGTTTTGCTCTACTTTTAAAGCAAATGACTCAACCACTTCTCCTAATAACCGTGGCAGATTAAATTGCACGTTTTCAATATCGAGTTTACCGGCTTCAATTTTAGAAAAGTCTAATATGTCGTTAATTATATTAAGTAAAGATTGAGCTGATGACTGAGCAAGTTCGATATGATGCTTTTGCTGCAGATCTAATTGAGTTTGCTTAATTATATTAAGCATACCTAAAACCCCATTCATGGGGGTGCGAATTTCGTGACTCATACTCGCTAAAAATTCACTTTTAGCTTCAACCGCTTGTTCAGCAGTTTCTTTGGCGGTAACGAGTTGCTGCTCAGTTTCAATACGTTTTTGGCTTGAGTATAAACTGCCAATAAGCGCTGCGACGGCAATTAAAAAGCTCTCTTCGTTACGTGACCATACCTTTGGCGATTGACATTGTTCGGCACATACAACACCCAGTGCTCCACTACCTGCAGGAATAACCACGCATAACATAGCTTGAATTTCTAAAGGGTTTAAATAGTGCGCTTTTAAAGGCGCTAAAACAGGATTGTTTAGTGTATCAGGCGCGTTAAATACAGCTTGATGATCAATGGTATTAAAAAAGTTTTTGGCATGTTTCCTTAGCCAGACAGACTCTATTGTGTCGCTTTGTAAGTGCTTGCTATGTACAGCAAACGGATTTAATTGACTCTTATCTTCATTAAAAAACCAAATGCTGGCACGTTTAACGTCAAATGCTTGGCAAATCGATTGTGTGATTATGTCTTTAGATTGACTTAGTTGTCCGTTTAATATGAGTTTATTAACGGTTAGCGACGCGAGTATTTCATTATGCAGTGCAACTTTATTGCTTTCTAATTCAATTTTTTTACGGGTATCAATATTTTGCAATGATCCAAAGATACGAATGCTTCGGCCATTCTTTCGCTCCACTTCACCGTGCGCGAGTACCCATATAGTTTTATTTTCAGCGTTAATAACTTCAAGTTCTACTTCGTAACTTTCACCAAACTTTATAGCACGTTCAATTAACCCGGCTATTTTTTTTCGGCTTTCACCTTCTTTAAAATAACCTAAATCACTTGGCCACTCAGGTTGTGTATCTAGTGAGTATTTAAATATTTTTTTGGTCATGTCTGACCAATAAATTTGCTTGTTTTCTAAATTAAATGACCAAGCCCCAATTTGAGCTAGATCACTCATTGCTTCAAGCATTTTTTCATTTTGTTGCTGACGATTAAGCATTTTTAAAAAGAATAAAAAGGCCCAAATTAATAACCCGCAAATAATAATAATCGATAACCGAAGTGGCCATACAGCTGAGTTTGGGGGGCTCCAACCTATTTTAGGTGCAACATAAAGTTGCCAATTCCCACCTTGAAAGCTTAATGTAAACTCAAGGGGGTCTTGATCTGTTATATTTTGATCACCATAAAAAAACTCCCCTTTTTTGCCTAGCCCATGTCTGCCTTGTAAAGCGACGTTATACTCTTTTTCGAGCTCATAAATACCCGAATTTTTGTAGACTTTATCAATATTAAGAACAACTGAGAGTAATCCCCAAAAGCGATTCTCTGGAGGTACGTAAACAGGAACTCGGGCAATAAGTGCAATGTCACCTTGAATTAATTTTAATGGACCAGCCATAACTATGGTATTTGTATCGCGGGCTCTAATTGCATCAGCGCGTTGGTTTTTTTCTTCTAAGAAGTTTAAACCGAGTGCTTTTTCATTACCTTTTAAGGGGTAAGTCATGCGAATTACCATATCGGGAGCGCCACCAATATTACGAAGCTCATTTGAGGTTTTAAATAGCGGTTGAGCAATTTGTTCAAATTGTTTTTGCTGTAAATTAGGCTGTGCTGCGACGGCAACCCCTAAGCCTCGAACTAGTTGGATATTAGAAACTAAAATAGATTCTAATTGAGCACGATAGGTACTTACTTCAGAGAGTATCTGTAATCTATGTGCATCTTTTACACGATTATAGTTAATACGATCAAGAACGACACCAACTAGTACAGTTAGCGTAAGCGATAACCAAAAGGTCAGCTTAAAGTTATGAACATTTGTTTTGTTATTAGTAGACGGTGGCATTAGCTACATCGTGGCGTTAATTTAGGCAAATTAACTATAGCTAATTTATGGCATAAATGAAAACGGCGCATTAACAAATGCGCCGTTTTATTTTTATAATTAGTAGTTTAGCTATCGCTAACTTCACGCGCCCAATGATTTTGCTTTGCTTCATGTAGCTTGCGGTAACCATCAAGTAGTGCCGCATGCTTTTTAAAGCCTTCAAGCGATAAACCAGGGAAAGTTAAACCGTTAAATTGTTTTTCACCTTCGGCAATTTCAATAGCGAGCGTTACGTTATTAGCGCCAAACATTAAGCCTAACGCATCTTGGTAATCAGCGTATTGGCGCTCGTCATCATATTTTATTTCTAAAATAGCTTTTAAGCAGCGAAAATGACGCATTGCATCTTCATTTACTTGGCCTGTATGAAGTATCCAATCTACCCAATCGATTGCCTCTTCACTGCCTGCAGCTAAGCAAAGGTGCGCTTTAAGCTCACCTATACGTAGTGTGTGCCATGGCGTGTCGGCATCAGTTGCTAAACCAATAAATTCTGCGGCGCGAATAATATCGCTGTGACCGGCTTCTTCAAGGCTGTCGTAAATCTCCATCCATTGCTCGGCATCGTACTGATCAAGCGATAGGAATGTTTCGCGGAATTTAGCGCCTTCATTGTTATTACGCCAAATTAGTTCATCAACAGGGTAAATGTCTGACATGCCCGGTACTAAAATACGACATGCATATACGTTTAGGTGCGTGTAATCCATGATGTAGATATCATGATCCATGCTGTGAATTAGGTCAGTACAGAAATTATATTCTTGCTCTGTTGTGCCGCTAAAGTCCCAGTGTACAAATTCAAAGTCAGGTTTTGCACGGAAAAAATCATGTGAAATCAAACCACTTGAATCAATAAAGTGCAGTTCAATGTTCTCTGGTGTTGCTACTTCATCGTTATCAAATGTTGCTGGTTGAAATACATCTAGTTGATCTAAACGGCGACCTTGTAGTAACTCGGTAACGGTACGTTCAAGCGCAACTTCAAATGAAGGATGAGCACCAAAAGAGGCAAATACTGAACCATCTGTTGGGTTAATAAGCGTTACGCTCATTACAGGGTATTTGCCACCAAGTGATGCATCGGCAATACGTAAATGAAAGCCATGGCTGCGAAGTTCTTCACACGCTTCGTGAATTTTAGGGTATTGCTTAACAACATCTTCAGGCACGATTGGTAAACAAATACCTTCGGCGATGATGCGGTTTTTAATAGCGCGTTCAAATACTTCTGATAAACCTTGTACGCGTGCTTCAAATTTTGTGTTACCTGCACTCATACCGTTAGATACAAAAATATTACCAATAACATTTACTGGAATGTATACGTCTTGGTTATCGCGTTGACGCGTGTACGGCAGGGTACAAATGCCACGATCAATATTGCCTGAGTTAAAATCAAAAAGGTGTGATGCGGTAAGTTCGCGCTCTGGGTCAAAGTAATCCCATAAGCTCTCGTCCATAATGCCTTGTGGTACTTCATCGCCTTCAACTTTAAACCATTTTTCGGTTGGGTAATGAGTAAACTCGCCATTGGCAAATTCTTCACCTAAATAAAAGTCTGCAAAAAAGTAGTTACAGCTTAAACGCTCAAAGTATTCACCTAGCGCTGAGGCAATAGAGGCTTTGTCGGTTGCGCCTTTACCATTGGTAAACATAACACCGCAATCACTGTCTTTTATATGAACCGAATAACAGTTAGCTACAGGGTTAAGCCAAAGCGCTTCTTCAACATTAATGTTTAGGGCTTTAAGCTTGTTTTGCATGGTAGAGATTGACGATTCTAGGTCGCGGTCTTTACCTTTGATAAATGTTTTTTCAGTCATATTTTACTCAACTAGTTCTGCACGATGTGTGGAGCCGACATTATCGTGGATTTTGATGTTTATTTCACCCTTTGCGAGCAAGAACATTATTATTTAATAAAACTATGGTTATTATATGCCCTTAACGCTTGGTCAAAAACGTGCAAAGGAAAGGTTGATGTTTAAAGTAATCAAACGCTTGTTGTTATTAATTGTGATTTTAGGACTGGCAAGTACCGCCGTTGTTTATGGTGTACTTACTTTAAGTTTACCCGCCCTTGATGGAAACGGACGTAGTAACGCAGTAGTAGAGCCTGTAAAAATTTCGCGCGATGCACTAGGGCAAGCAGTAATAAACGCAAATAGCCGAAACGACGCCGCCTATGGTTTAGGTTATGCGCATGGGCAAGACCGCTTTTTTCAAATGGATTTATTAAGGCGCAACGCTGCAGGCGAGCTAAGTGAATTATTTGGTGAAGCGGCGCTGGGGCTCGATAAGGAAATGCGTTTTCATCAATTACGTAAACGCAGCCAAATTATTTTACGAACGCTGCCTGATGCAGATAAGCAATTACTTAAAAGTTACGCTCAAGGTGTAAACGAAGGCTTAGCGCAAGTAGGGTATTCAAGCTTTGAATATTTACTAACGGGTGCAAAACAAAAACCATGGCAAAGCGAAGACAGCCTATTAGTTATATTTAGCATGTACCTTGATTTGCAAAGTGCCACATTTAAGCGTGACCAAGCACTCATTCAAATTGAGCAAGCGTATGGTAAGCAAATGGTTGATTTTTTAACGCAACCGAGCAAATACCAAGCCGCACTTGATGGCAGCAAATTAGCAACTTATAACGGCGGCATACCTATTTTACCCACTCAAACACAGCATACAGTTAAAAATATTGAAGCTAACCAAGAGCGCGGCAGTAATAACTGGGCAGTTACGGGGGCGCTTACTAAAACAGGTGCGGGTATGGTGTCGGATGATATGCACTTGTCGATGGCAGTACCTGTAATTTGGTACAGAGCGCAATTAAATTATATACAAAATGGTGAGCAAACTCAGGTAACCGGTGTATCGCTGCCCGGAGCGCCCGCCATTGTAGTGGGCACTAACAATAATATTGCATGGGGGTTTACTAATGGCTATTTAGATACCGCCGATTGGATTGCATTAAACGATAACAGTAAAACATGGCAAGTGGATGAGCCTATTGCATTACCCGATGGGGAGGTTGAAAGCTACTCATTAACGCTTAGCGAATACGGTCCTGTAAAATACATTAACGAAAAACCTTATGCATTGAGCTGGGCGGCACATCAGCCCTACGCCGTTAATATGCAACTCTTAAAATTAGAGCAAGCCAAAACAGTAGATGATGCACTTGCTGTAGCAAGCGATGTGGGAATACCGGTGCAAAATCTAATGGTGGTCGACAGCCGAGGCAGCGCAGCGTGGAAGCATATGGGCGGTATACCAGCGCGTAAAGCGCCAAGTGAGCTTGGCGTAAATGCCGATGACTACTCAGCGCTTTGGCAGCAAAGCGAGTTACAACGCCCATTTGTAAAAAACCCACAAAGCGGTCGATTATGGACTGGTAATTCTCGCGTGGTGTCGGCTGAAGATAATACCCGTTTTGGTAATGGTGGCTATGCACTCGGTGCACGTTCGAGCCAAATTCGCGATAGATTATTTGAAAAACAAACATTTGCAGAGAGCGACTTTTACGCACTACAGCTCGATAACCAAGCTCGCTTTTTAATGCCTTGGCATGCTTTGCTATTAAAGCAATTAAAAACCGATCAAACCAAAAATCAGCAATATATAACAGCGCTCGAAAATTGGCAGCAATGTGCGTGTTCAACCTCCATAGGGTATACCTTAGTTAAGCGCTACCGCGATGAAGTGATTAATATTTTATTTAGTAATATTGAAAGCCAATTAAATAAACAGCAAGGCACGCTTAAATACGTAAAACGAGATTTAGAGCCCGCAGTTTGGCAGCTTATTAACAACAAACCCGACACATGGTTAAACCCACAATTTAAGAGCTGGGATGCACAATTACACGGTGCATTTAATCAAACCGTTACTAAACTTACTGAGCAATTTGGTAATAACGTACAAGGTTGGCAGTGGGGCAAGGTAAATGAGTTAGTGATAGAGCATCCGTTTGCAAAGCAAATTCCCTTACTTGCTAAGTTTTTAAATATGCCTACAGCACAAGGTTTTGGCGATAGTTACATGCCCGCCGTACAAGGGCGTAGTTTTGGCGCATCGCAGCGCTTTATTGCTCAACCAGGTCATTTAGAACGTGCAATTTTAGCTATTCCGGGAGGGCAATCGGGGCATCCGTTATCTGAATTTTATAGAGCGGGTTTTAGTGACTATGTAGAGGGCAAACATACGCCTTTATTACCTCAAGAATTAATACATCAAATAGTAATAGAGCCTACGCGATGAACTAAAGTATAGCTAAACACGTTCTATATAATCACTAATAAAACAACAGAGAACTAAAATGAAAAAAATACTACCCGCATTAATAACAAGTTTATTACTAAGCACTATAGCGCAAGCCGATGATGGCCCAGTAACAGCACAAAAATTAAGTGACCATGTATACGTACTATTTGGGCAAGGCGGTAATATTGCAGCAAGTGTAGGCGATGATGGCATTTATATTATTGATGATCAGTTTGCCAAGTTATCAGATGATATAAAAAAAACGATTAGCGATTTAAAACCAGGCAGCGCAGAGTTTGTTATTAATACGCATCATCATGGCGATCACACCGGTGGCAACGAAAACTTTGCTAAAGCGGGTGCGCACGTTATAGCACACGACAATGTACATAAACGTCTAGAAGAGCAGCATGGTGCTGATTCAGACTTTTTACCGCGTATTAGTTTTGGTCACGATTTAAAACTGCATTTTAATAACGAACACGCCCATGTAGTGCATTACGAACATGCACATACCGATGGCGATTCAGTTATCTTTTTCAGTAACGACAACATAGTGCACATGGGCGACATTTACTTTAATTTTGGCAGCTTACCGTTTGTTGATGTAGATAGCGGCGGCAGTGTTGATGGTATTTTAGCTGCAGTAGATGACGTAGTTAAACAAATTGACGACAACACTAAAGTAATACCAGGGCACGGTAAGGTAAGTGACCGTTCAGGACTAATAGCGTATGGTAAGTTAGTTCAAAGCGCGAAAGATGTGATGCTAAAAGCAATGCAAAATAATGCAAGCTTAGAGCAAGTACTTAAAGCCGATCCATTGGCAGAACTTGGTCTTGAATACGCAGGCTGGTTACCAAAAGAGAAAGTAACCACACTCTTTTACCGCAGCTTAAAGTAGTACATCTAAAGTAAAAAACATGATACAAAGCTGAATGTATTTTAAAGTGCATTCGGCTTTTATTTTCTTATGCCTAAAGGAGTTGTGTATGTCGGCAGAAAAAACCCATCTTGAAATTTGTAACTTAACCAGAGAGCAATATCCGCAAATTAAAACCTTGATGGATCAAGCGTATCCCGACTTAGGTGGTGCGTGGCCAAGTCATACCATTTTTAGATTAATAGACCAATTTCCTGAAGGACAAATAGGTATTGTAGATGACGGCGTGCTGGTGGGCTTAGCGCTGAGCGTGCAAGTTGATTACACACGCTTTTCAAACCCGCATACCTACGAAGATATTGCAGATGGCCACGACCGTGTATTTAGCGATACCGACGGCGATGCGCTATACGGCTTAGATGTTGCTATTAGCGAAACTCACAGAGGCATGCGCTTAGGTCGTCGCCTTTATGATGCCCGTAAAGAACTGTGCCGCCAATATAACCTACGCGCTATTTTAGCGGGTGGGCGTATTCCACGTTATTTTAATCACAGTAGTGAAATGACGCCAATGGAATATATTGCAAAAGTAGATCAGAGAGAGTTGTACGATCCTATTTTAAGTTTTCAGTTATCTAACGATTTTCAGGTAAAGCGTTTACTTAAAAAGTACTTACCAGAGGATCAAGAGTCAGTTGGTTACGCCACTTTACTTGAGTGGAATAACATTATGTATGAACCAACCGACACGGTACTTGAGTCAACTAAATCAATAGTGCGTGTAGGTGCTGTGCAATGGCAAATGCGCTGCGTTGAATCGGTTGAAGAAATGCTAAAGCAGGTTGAATACTTTGTAGATACCGTATCTGACTACAAAAGTGACTTTATATTATTCCCTGAGTTTTTTAACGCACCACTAATGGGTTTAGGAAATCAAAGCAACCAAACTGAAGCGATTCGTTATTTAGCGGAATATACAGAGACGTTTAAAAACGCAATGTCGCGCATGGCAATAGAATACAACGCCAATATTATTACCGGCTCTATGCCACTTGCCGAAGATGATAAAATTTATAACGTGAGTTATTTATGTCACCGCAGCGGTAAAATAGACGAGCAACGTAAAATACATATTACCCCGCATGAGCAAAACGATTGGGTTATTCAGGGCGGCGATAAAATTGCTGTATTTGAAACCGATGCCGGGCGCGTAGGTATTCAAATTTGTTATGACGTTGAGTTCCCTGAATTATCGCGCATATTAGCAAAACAAGGGTTAGATATTTTGTTCGTCCCATTTTGGACAGACACTAAAAATAGCTACTTACGTGTTCGCCACTGTGCACAAGCTCGCGCAATCGAGAACGAATGTTATGTGGTTATTGCAGGCTCGGTGGGTAACTTACCACAAGTAGAAAGCCTCGATGTACAGTACTCTCAATCGGCAGTATTAACGCCATCGGACTTTTCGTTCCCGCACGATGCAACATTAAATGAAGCCACACCTAATACCGAAATGTTATTATTTAGCGACCTTGATATGGATAAACTAAAAATTCTTCATAGCGAAGGTACTGTGCGCAACTTAAAAGATCGCCGCGAAGACTTATACGACGTAATTTTGAAAAAGAGAGATGTTTAATGGCGTGGATTTATTTGGTTATTGCCGGTTTACTTGAAATTGGCTGGCCGATAGGTTTAAAGGTGTCGCAAAACCCAGATACTCGCTGGCAGGGTATCGCAATAGCGGTGGCATTTTTAGTCGCGAGTGGTTTTATGTTGTGGCTTGCCCAAAAGCAAATATCAATGGGCACCTCATACGCCGTGTGGACAGGTATTGGCGCCGCCGGTACGTTTTTAGTGGGTATATTGTTTTATAACGATGCCGCTACGTTTGGTCGTATTGCGGGAGTATTAATGATTATTAGTGGTGTGATAACGCTAAAAATCAGCTCTTAGAATCAGTTATTAAAACTATAAAAATTATAACAGCGCAGGTATAAAAGCCTGCGCTTTTTGATACTTTTAACCTAGCAACATAACCAACCTAATCTTAAAGTTTAGCCTTATCAACAGGCTAAATCGTTATAAAAGTTAAAAGAAAGTTGAGTCGTTTAACCATCTAAGTTAGTAGGACAGTGCGATCGTATCAAGTGATTAATACTTCATTGTCAAATTTATGGATTCAGAAATCTAGAGCAATTAATGAATAATTCACCGTACAGAATGTAAGTTTTTTACATACATTTGCAAGACATATAAGTGATATTAGTAATTGTTGGTTTCCAATACACTTACTCCAGCTTAAGAAACTGAACTGGAGATACCATGAACACAATTTTGAAATATATTTGCCCAATTGTACTTGCCATAGCTTTAGTTGCTTGTGGTGGAAGTAACAGTACTAAGAGTGAGCCGATTACAACGGCATCAGATCCTACAGATAGCTCAACAACAATTACTCAACCTGAAGCAGTTTATAACCTTCATCCTGATGACGTTGCGGAATATGTTGAAGAGTTTAAATATAAGTATGATCAATTAGAGCTGCAAATTGATGGCGTGCAATATGATATATCGGTTCATTCTACTGATGTAAAGGGGAAAGTTGTATATGCCAGCTATGAAAAAGGTTTTTTGTCTTTTGGCTTTGACTTTATTGAAGGGGTACCCTTGGCTCACCTCTATGTAATAGAAACTGGGACTGGAGATCTAGGGGCTGCTCAAGAGGAAGTGGACGCATATTTGTTTGGCTATGACATATCGATTGAATTTGATGATGATAATGCCATTTATACTGGTAGACTTAATAATACTGCTCAACAAGATTACAGTGTTCGCCTTGTTATTAATGATTCTGTAGTTTCGAGTGGTAGTACAACATTAGCAATAGAAGGAACTATTGCAACAGTAAAAGGTGAATTAGGCACAAAGACTTACATACAGATTCAAGATCTTGTAAATAATAACCCTGAAGTTACAACGTTACTCTTACAAACTATTACTGGCTCTGTTGATGATGATATTAACTCACATACAGGAAGGTTGATCCGTAATGCTCAGTTAACAACAAAAGTAGAGAAAGGTTCTAGAATATATTCTGGAGGTGTAGATTTATTTGCATCTGGTTATCAACGTGTATATGAAAGCGGTGCTATAGTTGGCGTGCATTCTTGGTGTTGTGAATCTGGCAAAACGGCTGACCAGTTGAGCGAAGATGACCCTGCTCACAAATCACAATTAACTTATTTCCGTGAAATGTTAGGTGATGAATTAGGACCTGAGTTTTATTTCTTTACTATTAATGCTGCTCCTTTTGATAGTATTCATGAAATGTCTGATGAAGAAATGAGTAAATACTTACTCAAAGATGATTAAATAAAGTACTTAGAGGGGATGTTATCCCCTTACTAACTTTTCGGTATTTGTTATACTCAAAGTTTGCTAATCATATACGATACTTTGAGCGCTATGAACTTTTCTTCAAAAATACTCTTAATAGAAGATGATGAGGAGCTTTCTCATTTACTAACAAACTATTTATCAGGGTATGGTTTTAATGTAATAGCTCTTAATTCTGGGGAGAACGCCGTAGAAGTTATTCTTACTCATGACCCTGATATGGTTATATTGGATTTGATGTTACCTAAAGTTGACGGTTTAACCATAGGAGTTCAGTTAAGAAAACAATTTAAGGGTATAATTTTGATGCTCACTGCAAGTGCAGATGATATGGATCAGGTTGCGGCACTTGAAATGGGAATTGATGATTTCATGCAAAAACCCGTTTTACCGCGAGTTCTTTTGGCAAAAATTAAAAACTTACTTTCTCGAAAAGCCTCTATTCAAGAAAAAATCCTAATTCAACCTTCTAATAAAGAGCGGACCTATGGGGCGTTATGGCTAAGTAACCAACTCAAACGGTGTAAATTAGATAATCAGTTAATTCATTTAACCCCGTCTGAATTTTCATTGTTATGGCACCTTGTCGAAAACTCAGAGCAAGTAATCAGCCGAGAAGAATTAATTAAATCTTTAAGAAACATAGACTATGATGGACTGGATCGATCGATTGATAATAAAGTCTCTCAAATAAGAAAGAAGCTGAAAGATAATGCTTCTAGACCACAAGGGATAATTACTGTGCGTGGTAAAGGTTATATGTTCGTTCCTGATTTTTGGTAATCACACATCTAATTTATTTAGAAGCTATCTAAGTTCTCTTTGAGAACTATACTTCGCTAACTTGAAAAGTTTTTATCATGGCTAGACTATTTTTACCTTTGTATTTTGGTTTACTGTTTACATTGTATTTATTTTTTATAATGTTACATATATTAAATACCTACTTGTATGTTGATGTATACAATATTATTGATGCTGATAACTTTTCCGCAGAAGTTATCTTACTAAATGAGCTAGAAAAACACATATCAGAAGATAAACAAGAGCATCTCCTGCAATTAATCGCTGAACGTAACAAAGTTATTATTGAACCCATATCGAAATCTGCTATTCCTCCTAACATTCGTAATGAATTAACATCTCAAGATGTCTGGGTTGACGATGAATTTTATGATTACTTTAAAGTCTTTTCTGGCGAACAGTATTATAGAATGCGTGAAGATGAATCAAATGAATTGATTCAATTAACACATAAGTTAGATAATTATATTGTTCTTACTTTGGTTTTTATGGTTGCACTTTGCTGCTTTATTTGGTTTTTTAATTTACATCGAAAGCTGAGATTAATTGAAGCAACTGTAGTGAATATCAGCGAAGGGGAACTTTTTGCAAGAGTGCCTACGAAAAGCTCTCTGAGAGTGGGAAGACTAAATTCTTCTTTAAACGATATGGCTGAAAGATTAGAGCGACTGTTAAGTAGTCATAGGCGACTAGCCCTTTCTCTTGCACATGAAATTCGCTCCCCTCTATTTAAAATGCACTTATATATAGAGCTATTAAGCAAAATAATAGATAAATCGTCACAAGAGCATTTTAGTGGTCTAGAGAAACAGATTTTTGTTATGGAAGAAATGGTAGAAGAGTTACTGCAATATGCTCAAATGGAAAGAGCAGAACTAAAGTTAGAACAGAAATCAATTGAGGTAGGGGATTTTTTAGCATTAAATTGCGAAAATTTTCAACAGGAGTGCAAGAGTAAAATCCACCTCAAAATTGAGTCACCCTGTAATCTAATTGCGGATGGCTCTTTATTGTCAAGAGCAATAAGAAACCTAGTGATAAATGCCGACAAATATGGCAAAGATAATATATATATAACCGTCCAAAAACAAAATAAAAATATTAATATCTTTATAGAAGATGATGGGCAGGGAATAAAAAAGGAAAATAGCGAACGGGTTTTTCAACCATATTTTCGACAAGAAGTTCATTCAGACAGGGCAGGATTTGGGCTCGGTTTGTCTATTGTAAAAGAAATAGTTGATCTTCACGGGGCGAATATTTTATTGTCGAATAGTAGTTATGGGGGAGCTAAGTTTACGCTTATATTCGAATTGGGATAATGCTCAGCAGTTGTACAGTAGTATAATGATCAAGGTAGTCAATAAGTTAGCGCTGGCTACCTCATCTTCATGAGAAAACATAATCTTGTATTTTCGATGAAGCCGTGCAGGGAGCTGTCATGATAATGCGGGTGCTGAAAGCTTTTTTACAACAATTAAAAAACGAATAATTAAGCATAAAATATATTCGCCACGCGAATATACGAAAGCTGAAATATTTTATAGATAAGTTTTACAGTACAAAAAAGTGCTAGCTACGCACAGGCGGCGTTTCACCTGCTAAGTTTGAAAAGGCTACTATCCTGAGTAAAAAGCTGCCTGGTGAAGGCTTTGCAAGTTTACATAACCAATATGGCAGCCACTGCAATCAATAATAGCCCTGCGCTTTCCTGGTGTTTTGGTGGTTGTTTTAGCCAAAGCACAGCAATTAGCATCGTAAAAAACACTTCCACCTGTCCAAGCGTTTTAACATACGCCACGTGCTGCAAGCTCATTGCACTAAACCAACCAATTGAGCCTACACAGCTAAAAATACTAACGGCTGTTGTAATACCTTTATATTGCCACAGTTTACTGAGTGTTTGCGGCTCTTTTAATAATAAATAGCCAAGTAGTATTAGCGTTTGTAGGCTGATTACAAACAGTAAAACCCAAGCGGCAGAATGTGGGAATAGTAACCCTGAATTTAAACTCGCTTCTCGTACCCACAGTGAGGTAAGTGCAAAGCAAGTACCACAAGCAAGGCCTAGTAATGCAGTTTTAGCATTAAAGTGTTTAACGCTTGTTATGCCGCTGAGCAGCAATACGGCAATAGCGCCAAAAAACACACCAAGCCAACCAAGCAAAGAAAGTGCCGAGCCAAAAAATAATACACCTAAAATGGCAGCTACTAACGCCTCGCTTTTGGCAAGACCAGCACCTACAGCGTAATTATTCATTTTAAACAACTTAACCATTAAACCGGTAGCAAGTATTTGCATAACGCTCGCGCCTACAATAAATCCCCAAAAGGCATTATTAAACGTAGGCATGGTGGTATCTTGATATTGATACAAACCATATAAATACACGGCAGCAATAGGGCCTGCAATAATAAAGCGGGAGAGGGTTACGCCAGCAACACTCACATCGTTACTTAATTTACTTTGCAGGGCATTACGCCATGCTTGCATGAAAGCGGCTAAAAAAGTGAAAAATATCCAAGTCATGATTGTCATCGTTAAAATGTAAGGCAGTAAAGTTAGCAAGCTTTGTGAAGTAAAGCGATTCATTAACCGTGATGTTGAATATTCATCATCTGCGACATTATGTCGCACGGATTTGAGGATAAATTTAGCTATAGTAGGTCTGATGTTATTGTTAGCCGCCAGAGTTTGTCATAAACGTATCTGGCGGCTTTTTTATTGCGCTTATGCTAAATTATCCGAAACATTAAAAGGATAAATTATGACAACATTAGTTGTATGTGCATTACTTGCGGTATTAATGCCTTACTTTGCAAAAGTGCCGGTTGCTATAGCAATGGCAAAATTAGGTCGATACGACAATAAACACCCAAGGGCGCAACAAATAAAATTAACTGGCTTTGGTGCGCGGGCGCTCGCTGCTCATCAAAACTGTTTTGAATCGCTTGCTGTTTTTGCTGTCGCTATTGCAGTTGTACTGGGCACTAACTCTGTAGGTGCAGTGACCGAAATGTTAGCGGTTACGCATATTGTGTCGCGTATTTTGTATTGCGTATTTTACTATATGAACCTAGATATAATTCGCTCATTAGTGTGGTTTATTGGTTTGGGTACGGCCATTACCATGATTGTGGTGAGTTTATAACTTTATAGCGTAAAACCACAAAGCAAGCAGCCTAAAAGGGCGCTTGCTTTGTAGTCTTGAACAACCCGGTGGCGTTAATGCGATACTTTAATTCGCTCAATTAAATCGGTAGGTGCCACTTCACTATTAATCGCAAAATCTAGTTGTACAAGTACATCTTCAAAACCTGAATCAGATGCTTTATATTTCCATTTTGCTAGTGCCTCTTTCGCTGATTTATCAAAAACATCTTTAGGTTTAGATTGAATAACACTAATGTTTTTTGTTTTACCGTTTGCTGCAATATCGTATTTTAATACAACAGAGCCGCTGATCCCTTGTTGAGCTGCTTTTATTGGGTAAGCAGGTTCAATGCGTATTGTTGGTGAAATATGTTCCTCTTGCGTTTTATTTACTTCTGGTTGCTTTGCAATTGCTAAGCCGCTTAGCATGCTTGCGGCTACAAGTAATAAGCCACCTTTAGCAAACTTTGAACGCTCCCCGCTGTGTTTTATATTAGTAAGTCGTTGTAACATCGTTTTTTTATCTCCGTAGTGTGAATAAGCCATAAGTCCTGTGGGCGCATTTGCCGCACAGCTTATTAAGGCTTTGCTGTATAAAATGTGTTGTTGTGTGGTTTTATTGGCAAGTACCCGTTCATCACAAGTCAGCTCTTGTAGACGGCGCATGCTTGCGTAACAAGCCCAAGCTAGTGGGTTAAACCAAAGTAAAATAGTAGGCAGTAATATAAGTGCGTTTGTTAGGTTGTCTTTGCGTTTAATGTGTACGTTTTCGTGCTCTAAAATAAGCGCTAATGTGGCTTTATCGAATTGCGCATTATAGTTACTCGGTAACACTAGCTTGCTGTTTAAAATCCCGATCACCATTGGCGTGGCCACATATTGGCTGGTATAGGCATTAACACCAGCGGTAAGAGTGCCTTCAAATTGGGTTAACTCAGTTAACTGCAGGCTTTTAACAAAACGGGTATGTGTAATAAAACTAGCTATTAATAACCCTGCGGTAATAAGTAGATACATGAGCGCCCAGCTAATACCCATTCCATGTGCAAAGGGCTGGTTAGGGGTGATTAAATAATGGCTAATATTGCTACTTTGCAGTGGTTTAACCGCATTTGGTAAATTAGCAATAACCAATGCTGCAGGTAATAGCCATGCTAATTTATATACAAACCGTGAGCCAAGGGCTTTTAAACCAAATCGCTCGAGTAAAATAAATCCACAAAACAAAATACTTAATAGTAATTGCTGCTCAATCAACCAATTAAAACCAGTTTGAATAACCATGTTAATCCCTTACTTTTGGTTTTTTTCCCAGTCATCTATAACTTTTTTAAGCTCGTTTATATCTTGCTGAGAAAGCTGCTCCGATTTAGCAAAGCCACTTACAAGTGGCGCAATACGCCCACTAAAAAATCGCTCAATAAAGTTTTGGCTTTCTTTTAGGGTGTAGTCGGCGCGCTCCATACAGGGAGTATAAATATATTGGCGACCTTCTTTTTCAAATGTAAGTGCGCCTTTTTTTACTAGTCGACCTAGTAGCGTTTTAATGGTTTTTTCGTGCCATTGCTTATCGTCGCTTAAGCGCTCAATTATTTGGCTCGCGGTGGCGGGGTAGTTAATCCAAAGTGCGTCGAGCACGTCAAACTCTGCTTTTGATAACTCAATCATGCTATTGCCTACAAATGTAATCTTTAATTAAAGACTACACCTGTAATCTTTAATTGCAAGTTTATTTTTTAACTTTTTAGCGTGTTATTTAACCTAATAGGCAGGAGGTTAGCTGTGGGCTTTTAAAATATCAGCTTTATTAATGCGAATATATTGCCCTTCAGGGAGGTTTAAACTTTCTAGTGCAAGGTCACTAAATTGCGCTCTATATAAATCAATAACTTTGTATCCGCAGTAATGCGCCATTTTACGTATTTGCCTGTTTAGCCCCTGCTTTAAAACAATACTAAACTGGTTACTGGCTATTTTACTTACCTCACAAGGTAGGGTTATGTATTTATCAACGGGTACGCCTGCTGCCATTTTGTCACAAAAAGCATCGTCTAAAGGCTTATTTACGGTGACTAAATAATGTTTAGGCTGGTGGAAATCAGGATGTATTAGTTGGTTACAAAAATCCCCATCGTTGGTCAAAATAAGCAAACCACGAGAGTCTTTATCTAATCGACCAATAGGGTAAACACGGGTGAGTGTAGGCAAATGGTGAATAAGGCTGGCTGGATCATCAATATTTAATTTGCAATCAATACCCACTGGTTTGTGATACGCAAAATAAACTAAATCTGCTACGCCTTCAATTTCTTGCCCGTTAACTATTACAGTGTCTTGCTCATCAACGTGATCAATATGATTCGCTGGGCGATTATTTACAGTTACAACACCTTCATCAATTAAACGCGATGCTTGTTTACGAGAACAAATACCCGCATGGGCAATATATTTAGCGAGTCGGATTTTTGTGCTCATAACGTGTGATGCCAGCGGCTAATAAAAATTTGATCGCGATTATAGCAAAGCTGCGTATCGATACTGTTAAATTTAATTAAGGCAAAAATTATGGGTATTAAATTTTCACAGTTAAAGAAGCATGAGCCGCTACAAAAAGTCATTGTTCACTCGTTAGATATGGCGCTTTATCAAGTATCGGTAATGATTAATAACGTTGAATATTATGTAACAGAAGACAGTGGTGAGTTTTTAAGAGCGCTAAGCCCACTGCATGTTCAAAAGCGTTTTGACAAAATAGCATATGCACAGATGATATTAAGGCAAACTAGTGCTTATGACGAAATGTGCGGTCAGCCAGAAAAAACCGGCAGCAATATGCTTGAAGTACCTTATGGTAAAAATAATCTGTATTGATGGTATGAGTTTGCTAACATTCACTTTTTAAGAAGCGCAATATGTACCAATTACAAGCAGATCACTCCGACGTATTAAGCTCTATACTACGTGGTAAAATAGTTGAATTTAACGCCCAGCATTTTGATGCGCAAAGAGTGCCATTAGGCTATAAATTTACTGATGAGCAAGATGAGCTTGTTGCCGGTATTAGTGGGTGTGTGTTTGGAAATTGGCTGATGGTTAGTTGGCTTTGGTGTAGCGATAGTGCGCAAGGTAAGGGGCTTGCAGATAAGTTGCTAACGGCACTTGAGCAAGCTGCTATTGAATTAGGTGCAACAACTGCTCAGCTTGATACACTTGATTTTCAAGCAAAACCCTTTTATGAAAAGCGCGGTTATAGTGTTAAGTATCAACTTAATAATTACCCACGCTCAGGTACGCGTTACTTTATGGAAAAGCCACTTTAATTTTGCTGGCTATTTTTCTTTTAATGGCTCGCCTTCAAAGGTAACACCTAAAAAAGGTGTTGCCTCTGGTGCTAACATAAACGTGCGAATGTTCATGTGATCATCCCCTTTAGGGTTTTGCAGCACGTCTTCTCGGTAAAACTTACCAAAACAATCCAACGTATTTTGTTTACTTAAGTCGTTTAATTTAGCAAACGCAAAAATTTTACACGATCCGTTGTTCTCACTCGCAGCGCTAAGTAATCCATGGTTATTAAAGCCACATGCAGTAAAGTCGTAATTTGCTTCAATCACCGCCATTGTATCGGTAAATTGAATGCTTTTTGGGTTTTCTGCAAGGGTTTTTAAATAGTCATTTAGTGTCATGTGTTACCTTTGGGTTTTTAATTATTTAGCGCTCAACTCTAGCTCATCTGTTTGCTGATTTATATTGAATTTAAATCGCGATAGAAAGTTCATTCCTAGCAAACCTTGCCCGCGGGTGTTTTCAATACTCAACACTTCAAAACCATAAATAATTTGCGAGCCCACTTTAAACGATTCAATTTGATAACGCTTTACAATAATTTGACCGTTAGCTGTATTTACCGTTACATCGCCTAAATATAAAGGTTGTGGCGAAATTTGCTCAATTATACTTGTAGGTAGCGAGGTCACGCTTGCGCCAGTATCAATCATTAGTTCGGTCGATAGATTATTATTTATTTCGGTGTTTATTAAGTAATGTGCGCCGTAAGGCGTTAAAGCAACGAAGTCGTCTTGCGATTGTGCTTTATTGATCATCGCTTGCAGTGTTTGCACTTGGCTTTTTAGATTGTGCTGGTTTGGCATTCGATCAAGCGTTGCTTGTGCGCTAATTAAATCGCCTTGCTGATAATAGGCGTACGCAAGCGGGTATAAAAGCTGTGCGTTATCGCTTTTATAATCAAGCCAAATTTGTGTTTGCTCAATAATAGCTTGCCAATTTTGTTGCTCAGTTAATGTGTGTAATTCGTTTTGAGTGAGCGTATTTAAGCGTGTATTTGCATTGCTTTGCTGATCAGCAGATAGCAACGGAAACAACTCAAATAAAGCAATAATGGCGTTTTGTGTTTGCTCGCTACTTATTAAATACTCAACCTGAAAGTTAAGTAATTCTACGTTATAAGGGCTGTTATTTAATAGCGCATTGAGAAATGACTCGCTGAGTAATAAATTGCTATTTAGCCATGTTTTAAGCTGTACTAGCCACGATGAATAGAGTTTTTTTGCACTTTCTGGATTGCTGTTTTTTAACTGTTGATAGCTATTAAGTGCGGCTTCAAATTGGTGTTGTTTAAATTGCTGCTTTGCTGTATTTAGTAACGTATTTTGTTGTTTAGGTAATACACTTTGCTGGGTACTTTGCGTTTTTTGTACTTTAGTTAACGCGGGCTGCGGCCATAATAAATAAGCGTTAAGGCTAAGTGAGCCAATTAATAGTAAGGTGATTAGCTTGGCATAGTGGCTCATTATTACCTCTTATTTAATGCAATTGGTATTATTTAATAAAGTGCGTTAATGCATGAATATTGGCTATTTCAATATCAGCCAGCCCTTTATAGCTATAATTAGCGCCTTGGTCGTTTAACCATACCGATTGGCAACCGGCATTATTTGCGCCTTGCACGTCGGTATCTAGGCTATCACCAATATGTAAAATATCGCTTTTAGCAACGTTTAAATGTGCGGCTGCTTTATCAAATAAAGTGGTATGCGGTTTTGCTTTACCGTGCATACCCGCTTGCAGTACTAGCTCAAATTTATTGTGTAAATTAAAGCGTTCAATTTCTACGTTACCGTTAGTAATTGCAATAAGAGTGAAATGTTTTGCCAAGTTATCCAGCAGGTTAAGTATGTCATCGCTAACCACTATGTTGCTACGTGCATCGGCAAAGGCGTTATACGCTGCATCTGCATGAAGCTCTACATCATCGACGTTTAAATTTAACTTGGAAAGCGCTAAACGCAGTGTATGTTGGCGCCATTTAGTGACGTTATCGGCAAGTTCTGGTGATTGTAATACGGCTTCGTTACGGCATAGTTGCCAGTACTTTGGACCTTGTTCTTGGTAGCGTGGTACTGCGTTTAAATAATTTTGCTGGGCTTTAACGGCTGCTTTTATAATAGGATGGTTGCTGTATAGCGTGTCGTCTAAATCAAAGCTCATGACAGAAAATGGCTTAATAGCACGATTAAATCGGATCATATTACTTCCTAATCAGTTCGTTTTTTTGCGCGAGGATGGGTGTTGTCGTACACCTTGGCTAAATGTTGAAAATCTAAATGCGTATACACTTGTGTAGCCGACAAACTACTGTGCCCTAATAACTCTTGCACGGCGCGTAAATCACCAGATGATTCCAAAATATGTGACGCAAACGAATGGCGTAGCTTATGCGGGTGAACTTGCGAGCTAATACCTTGTTTCATTCCCCACTCTTGCATACGCAGACGCACTTGGCGAATCGAAATACGGTTTTTTTGGCTACTTAAAAATACGGCTATTTCATCGGGCTTTGCAAACTGAGGGCGTATTGTGAGCCATTTTTTTAGTGCGTCTAACGCTTTTTTACCCACCGGAATTAACCGCTCTTTATTGCCTTTACCACGCACTAAAATTTCGCCATTGGCAGCGCTAATATCTTGCATGTTAGCGCCAACTAACTCGCTTATACGCAGCCCTGATGAATACATCAACTCCATCATCGCTTTATCTCTAATTGCGAGAGGTTCGTCGTCGGGTATTTCGAGTAAGCGTGCCATTTGATCTACATCGAGATTTTTAGGTAGAGGCTTTGCAAACTTAGGGCCTTTTATACCTATTGCCGGATTATGGTAGTGCGATTGCTCGGCAATATTTTTTGCTTTTAAAAACTTATACAAGCTGCGAATACAACTGAGCTTTAAGCTAATTGTACGGCCACTTAATTGTTTTGAGCGCAGCGCCATGCTGTAGCGGCGAATATGCTCGCCTTGCACGCCAAACCAGTCGTCACACAATTTGCTAAAATAAAGGGCAGCAAAGCCAAGTTGGCTTACGTATTGGTTAACTGTGTGCGCTGAATATTGTTTTTCAAACTTTAAATAATCGCTAAATAGCGTTATGGGTGTGCGCCAGTTGTCGCTTAACTCAGTGGTATTAGGCGCATCGTCACTCATGCTAGTTTTTGCAACCGCAGATGTAATGCGTTTATAAAGTCGAGTACAAAAAGATTATCTTGAGCGGGCTCAAAATGGTTTACGTTACTGCTACCAAACGCCAAAATAGCGATAGGGTGCTTAGTGTCGCCAATTAAATAAATTGCGGCAGATTGTGTATCTTCACTAAATAATTGTTCGCGCTCTTGCTGATTAATACGTCCTAAATAATGCCCTGAATGGGTAAGGCGATGCGCAATAAGCTCGCCGTACTCGGGGTTATATTTTACTAGTTTGCAGTCGTTAACATCTTCACTTGAGCAGATTATATTACGTAGATTATTTGCAAGAGTGTCAAAATTGTCATGATTCCAAAGCTGGCGATGGCACTGGCTAAACAAACGATATACAAGCTCGTTTTGCGTTGCATGCTTGCTCATAGCGTCTATTTGGCTTTTTAAAAGCGTGTTGTGCTCGCGTAATTGGCGTTGCTGAATATGTACTAGCGACGTTGCACCTTGAGCTTGTTGTTGCAGCTCAAGTTGTGCAAGCAGCTCAGGATGATGAACTAGAAAATCAGGATGTTGTTGTAAGTAAGCAATAACCTGTTCTTTACTTAGCTCGCTCATAGCGCTACTTGCCCGTCGAACACATGCTCTGCGGGGCCTGTCATACGTACAGGATGACCTTCACCACTCCAACGTACTTGTAAGCTACCGCCTGGTAAATCTACTTGAACGGTTGTTGATAACTTATTTTGCATATGACCAATAACCATTGCTGCACACGCACCTGTGCCACAAGCTAGGGTTTCGTTAACGCCGCGCTCCCACACTCTTAATTTAATATGTTCTTGCGATACAACCTGCATAAAGCCAATGTTCGCTTTTTGTGGAAAACGTTCATGGTTTTCAAGTAATGGACCCAATATATCAACTTGTGCGGTGGTTACGTCGTCAACCTCTAGCACACAATGCGGGTTACCCATAGATACCGCGCCACTAAATACAGTGTGTTCTTCGGTTCTAATAATATAAGTAAGCTCGCGTTTGCTGGCTTTTAACGGAATTTTACTTGGCTCAAAATTAGGATGACCCATGTTAACGGTTACTTGACCGTCTTTTTCAATGTAGAGAGTTAAGTTGCCCGACTTGGTCGACACAGTAATTTTATGCTTGTTAGTAAGGCCTTTCATGCGTACAAAGCGTGCAAAGCAGCGTGCGCCGTTACCACATTGTTCTACTTCGGTACCGTCGGCATTAAATATTCGATAATGAAAGTCGAGATCGGGAGAGTACGGCGCTTCAACCATCAGCAATTGGTCAAAGCCAATGCCAAAATGGCGATCTGCCAATTTTTTGATTTGATCTCGCGACAAAAAAACATTTTGTGTAATGTTATCAATCACAACAAAGTCGTTGCCTAAGCCGTGCATTTTGGAAAAATTAACTAACATAGCGCTCTAATTCGGTTTTGCTCTGTGCTAATCATGCCACAGAGCTGCTAGTAGACAAAAACGTTTATGGTAAAACTTTCTCACCTTGATAAAGGCTTTCAATAGTTTCGCGTTCACGAATAAGATGATGCTGCTGACCATCTACCATTATTTCTGCAACACGCGGGCGCGAGTTGTAGTTTGAACTCATGGTAAAGCCATATGCACCCGCACTTCGCTGTGCGAGTAAGTCGCCTTGTTTAAGCGCTAGCTCACGATCTTTTCCTAAAAAGTCGCCGGTTTCGCACACAGGGCCCACAATATCAAAGTTGTGAGTAGGTGTTTCGTCGTCGCGAACTGATACCGGAATAATTTTTTGCCACGCTTGATAAAGCGCAGGGCGAAGCATGTCGTTCATACCTGCATCTACAATGGCAAAAAATTTGTCTTGGTTTTGTTTAATAAATTCAACTTGAGTAACTAAAATACCTGCGTTAGCTGCAATAGCGCGCCCTGGTTCAAAAATTAGTTCAAGGTGTTTATAGTTAGCTAAGCGCTCGGTAACTTGCGCTGCATATTCACTTGGGTGCGGTGGTTGCTCGTTGTTATATGGTACGCCTAAACCACCACCAATATCTAAGTGAGTTAGCTCAATACCATTAGTTTTTAGCTCATCAATAAGCGCCATTAATTTATCAAGGGCTTCTAAAAATGGTCTTACTTCAGTTAATTGAGAGCCAATATGGCAATCAACACCAATAATTTTTAAGCCCGGTAAAGCAGCTGCTTGTTGATAAACACTTATAGCCGTCTGAATATCAATACCAAATTTATTTTCTTTCAAACCAGTAGAAATATACGGATGTGTTTTTGCATCTATGTCTGGGTTTACGCGAATAGAGATAGGCGCTTCTAGGTTAAGCTCGCAAGCCACTTCAGAAATACGCTCAAGCTCAGAGGCCGACTCTACATTAAAACATTTAATCCCCAATTTTAATGCGTAAGCTATTTCGTCGGCTGTTTTAGCCACGCCTGAAAAAACCACTTTAGAAGCATCGCCTCCCGCTTTAATTACACGTGCAAGTTCGCCTTTGGATACAATATCGAAACCCGATCCTAGGCGCGCTAATATATTAAGCACGGCAATATTTGAGTTTGCTTTTACTGCGTAGCATACCAAGCTTTTATGATTTTTAGTGGCGTTAGCAAACGCTAAGTAATGGCGCTCAAATGTAGCACGCGAGTACACATAACACGGCGTACCGTATTGCTGCGCTATGCTTGCCACACTTACGTCTTCGGCAAATAATTGGTTGTTTTTGTAGTTAAAATAATCCATTTATTGCTCCTGACTTTGCAATGTTTTGGCTTGTTCAGCAGTAGTGACTGGCTGAGCTGTATTTTGAGGTTGGTTTTGCTCTGTTTGTTGCTCTGGTAAATATAACGGACCGCTTTGTCCGCAGCCAGCTAAGGCGCTTAACAGTACAGTGCTTATTAATAGTTTTTTTAATTGTAAGGTATGTGTCGCTTTCATTAGATTAATACGGTTGCTGGCTTTATAATCGCAGAGTAACAGAATATCTAAAAAATGCAGCTATTCGCGGATGATTTTATTCCTGTTACACTAGCTGCACATTTTTAAAGCTAATTCAAAGCTAAAACGTACCCAATATTAGGCGGCTCGCCTGCAAAGGAAATAACAATGACTGAACACGAATATCACCAATTAGCCGAAGCTCTTATGTTCACTATTGAAGAGCAAGTTGATGATTGCGAAGCTGATTTAGATTACGAATCGGCACAAGGTATTTTAGAAATTATTTTTCCTGATAAAAGTAAAATAGTGATTAACAAGCAAGCACCTCTTCATCAAGTATGGGTTGCGACTAAGTTTAACGGACATCATTTTGAAATGCGTGATGGGTTATGGATTGATAACCGCTCTGGCGCTGAATTTTGGGCATTTATAAATGAAGCCTCAACTCGTCAAGCAGGCCAAGAAGTTAAGTGGCAATCATCACTATGAGTTTAGAATTTGTAGAATATGCAGCCCAAAGTGAGCACAAAGCAACGGTTATTTGGTTACATGGTTTAGGTGACTCTGGGGATGGTTTTGCACCAGTAGCTCCGCAGCTTAATTTACCAAGTGAGCTTGGTATACGGTTTGTTTTTCCGCATGCACCAGTACAACCGGTCACCATAAATGGTGGCATGGAAATGCGCTCTTGGTACGATATTAAATCTATAGAATTAGATAAGCGTGCCGATGAACAAGGCGTAAGGGATTCGGCTGCAAAGGTAGAAGAGTTAATTAATAAAGAAATTGCTAATGGCATACCTGCTAATAAAATTATTTTAGCTGGTTTTTCTCAAGGTGGTGTTGTGTCTCTGCATTTAGCGCCGCGCTTTGAGCAAAAGCTTGGGGGTGTTATGGCGCTTTCTACTTATATGTGTGTGCCGCAAAAATTTGCTGATGAAGCAAAGCATACCGATTTAAATGTATTTATGGCTCATGGCAGCCAAGATAACGTTGTACCGCATAGTGCGGGTAAAAGTGCGTTTGAAGTATTAACAGCACATAACATGGATGTAAGCTGGCAAGAATATCCAATGGCTCACCAAGTTTGCGCAGAAGAATTGCAAGCTATTCGCCAATGGTTAATTGCTCGTTTAAGCTAATTTTGGAACCGCTGAGGTCAATATGAGTCAAAAAATAGTTATTAAAGCAAATGTTAAACGCGAACTACAAGAGAGTGTACCAACGGTAAGCTACGAGTGGAATTGGCGTCGTATTGTGAGTATTGCTATGTTGGTATTAATGACCTCTGCAGCAGTTGTGTATGGCTTAACAACGTCAGCCAGTGCAGAGCAAGGTGAGCATCCAAATGAGCAGGAACAATTTTTAAGCTTTAGTAGTAACGCTCAAAACCAGGCAAGCGTTGAAGTTACCGATGTTGAGCCTCAATCATCAGTAAACAATAGCCCTAATGAGCCTGCAGAGGTAATGCAAGCTCGGATTGAACCGTTGTCAGCTGAGCAAAATGAGGTTGAGCAAAACATATCAATTAATGCACCGGCTAAAGCGGATCCTGTAAATACTGATACAGTTTTACTAGCTAACAACGATATTGTGATTGATCAAAGTGAGAGTATTAATACTGAGTTAAACTCAGACCTTGATAATGATCTACAAGAAGAAACCGAAGAAGCTCAAAACGTAGCTGAACCTGCTAATCAAACAGAGTTACTTTTAGATTTAGAAAGTGATGATGGTGCATTGAGTGGCACTGAAGGTTTTTCACCAACAGCACAAGTGGCAAGTGTGGCATTGGGCGCGCAAATAGACACAGGTAAAATTAGCCGTGCAGTACTGACTCGCAAAGTAAGTAAGCGTGAACCTACTAATGTGTTTGCTGCTGATATTAGATTAAGTCAGTTTGATGAAGGACTATCGTTTTTTAGCGAGATTAAAAATCTTCAAGGCCAGCAAGTTAAGCATATTTGGTCGTTTGAAGGTGAAATTATGGCTGAAATTACACTTGATGTTACTTCGCCTCGCTACAGAACGTACTCAACAAAAAATATCATGGACTCACAAACAGGCCATTGGCGTGTTGATGTAGTTGATGAGCAAGGCAATTTAATTGCCCAAAAAGAATTTAGAATTTTAGCTGAATAAAGCTAGCTAAACGCAGTAATTAATTGGATACCCCTATGATAGAAAAAACAAAATTAGTACGCATTGCAACGCGCAAAAGCGCCTTAGCACTTTGGCAGGCCGAATTTGTGAAAGCAGAGCTTGAGCGTTTTCATGCAGATGTGCGCGTAGAATTAGTCCCAATGTCGACGCAAGGGGATATAATTTTAGATACGCCATTGGCAAAAATAGGCGGTAAAGGCTTATTTGTTAAAGAGCTAGAGCAAGCAATGTTAGATGGCCGAGCTGATATTGCCGTACATTCTATGAAGGACGTGCCAGTAGAGTTCCCAGAAGGATTAGAGCTGTATACTATTTGTGAGCGTGAAGATCCGCGTGATGCGTTTGTATCAAACAATTTTGCTAATTTAAACGAGCTACCACAGGGCGCCATTGTGGGTACTTCTAGCTTACGCCGTCAGTGCCAAATTAAAGCACTTCGCCCTGATTTAGATATTCGTGATTTGCGCGGTAATGTAAATACGCGTTTAGGTAAATTAGATGACGGCCAATATGATGCTATTATTTTAGCGGCTGCAGGGCTTATTCGTTTGAAAATGGAGTCGCGTATTGCTGACTACATTGAGCCAGAAGTGTCATTACCGGCAAATGGTCAAGGTGCTGTAGGTATTGAATGCCGTATTGATGATGAAGTAACAAAAGCATTACTTGCACCACTTGAGCATACCCAAACACGTATTCGCGTAAACGCAGAACGTTCAATGAACCGCTATTTAGAAGGTGGTTGCCAAGTTCCTATTGGTGCTTATGCATTAGTTGATGGCGAGCAGGTACATTTGCGTGGTTTAGTTGGTGCTGTTGATGGCAGCGAAATTTTACGTGACGAAGTAACAGGTCATGTAAATGATGCAGAAGAACTAGGTATTGAGCTTGCTAAAAAATTATTAGCTCAAGGCGCAGACAAAATATTAGCTGAAGTTTATAGAGACGCATAAATGACACATATTCTGATAACTCGGCCCGAAGGAAAAGGCGCAGCCCTTGCACAGCAATTAGAGCAAGCGGGTTATCAGGCGTCTTTATTTCCGGTATTAAAAATAACGCATTTAACACCCTCCAGCACTGAACTTAGTCCGCTGTTAAATGCAGATAAAATAATATTTATATCGCAAGATGCAGTCAGTGCACTTTCGCAATTAAAACCCGATATAAATACCAAAGCGCAGTTTTATGCAGTTGGACAACAAACAGCCGACATTATATATGAGCAATTTGGTGTGCGCGCAGCAGTACCGAAGCAGTATGATTCAGAAGGGTTACTTGCGCTTAAATCACTCGCCGAGGTTGATGGCAGTAATATAGTGTTAGTTAAGGGGCAAGGTGGCCGCCCTGAGTTAGCTAAAACGCTGAAAGAGCGCGGTGCTTTTTTAAATAATTGTATTGTGTATAAGCGTGAACCCACAGAGAGTATTACTCCTAACTGGACAGACCACTGGAAAAGCCAGAATGTACACGGTATAGTCATAACAAGTAATGCAGCAGTTGATGCTATATTTAAAAGCCTTACTGCACACCAACTACAATGGTTACAACAGTGCCGATTTTATGTTGCAAGCGAGCGGATAGCCGCTTATTTAAAGTTGCAACAGGTAAGTTCGGCTAATATACACATTGCAGCAGGGGCAAGCGATAATGCTATGTTTACCTGCATAAATCAGCAAGGTAGCAACATGAGCGAACAGTCAAAGCCAGTTACGGCAGAAAAAGCCACACCAACAATAGCTAACACGGCCTCAGCTAAATCAGCTAAGCAAGAGCCAGCAGCCGCTAAAAACACTGCAAATAAAAATAAACAAAAAGTTAGCAAAGTTGCAGTGCTTGCACTTCTTATTTCGCTAATTGTGGCCTCAGGCGTGGGTTACGAGTTTTATCAAAAATTAAATGCGGGTAAGGCTCAAAACCTGGCCGCGAATGAGTTGAGTGAGCAAAATAAGTCACTCGCCCAAGAGCTGCAAGCACTTAAGTCAGCACAATCTAATTTGCAGCAAGCGCTATTTAATAGTGAGAAAAAAGTTGCCGCAGCACTCAGTGAAAGTGCAACTCAAAATCAGCAAGAACTAAAAGCAGCTTTGCAAAAAGCGCAGCAACAAGGTTCGTCTTTAAATCCACAAGAAGTGACCAGTTTGCAGCGTATGGCTGAATTTAAACTATGGGCTGAAAAAGATTACCAAGGCACTAGTGCTGTTTTAAAGCGCTTAGATGCATTACTTAGCGAACATCCAGGAACAGTTGAAGTTCGCCAAGCTATTATGCAAGACATACAAACACTTGATAGCCTTAAACCTATAGCAACAGAGGCTATTTATTTACAGTTAAATAGTGTGTTAACTAGTGTTGATAACTTAGCTTTTAATGCGGTTAACTTGCCAGAAGAAGCGGCTGCAATAGATGAAAACGCTTTAAGTGATGACGTGAGTGATTGGCAGCAAAACCTGAGTAATAGTTGGAATAAAATTGTGGATAGCTTTATTACTATTCGCCAGCACGAAGGTGTTTCCATTGAGCCATTACTTACGGATCAAGAGCGCCATTTATTAAATCAACGTATAAAGCTTAATATAACTCAGGCACAAGATGCACTTATGAGTAAGCAGGCGAGTATTTTCTTTAGCGCCTTAAGTGAAGCAAAACGTTTAGTTGGTGAGTACTTTAAGCAAGACGATGATACAACTAAAACGGTACTTAAAGCGTTGTCTAAACTTGAAAAAGAGCAGCTTAACTTTAATCCAAAAGTAACCTTAAACAGTACACAAAAGGTTAAGGAGTGGGCGCAATGATAGGGCTAATTATTTTAATTGTAGCTATTGTTGTCGTACTAGCGGTTACTCCATTTGTGCTAGATGAAAAAGGTTATGTACTTATTTCATTTAACAACACGACGATAGAAGGCACGATAGTATCGTTTTGTATAATGGCAGTCATTACCGCTGTTGTTTTATATTTAACATATAAATTAATTCGTTATTTATTATCGATTTATCATAATACTAAGCATGGCTTTTTTGCACGTAGCCAAGAGCGCAAACAAGCAGCTATTGAGCAGGCTCTGTGGAGTGCTATTAATGATGATTACGAGCACGTAGAAAAGGCTCTATCGGGTAATAGCGTACCAGATAAGTTTGAAGATATTCGCTTAGCATTACTTGCAAAAGCAGCGCTTGCTAATAATCAAACAGATAAAGCACTTGAGCGTTTATTTGAAATAAGCCCAGAACATCAATTAAAAGTAGCAAAGCTATGGTTGGCAAGTGGCGACAGTAGCGCGATTGAATCACAAATGCGTATTAGCGCAGAAGCTAAAAAAGCCACCGCACTTGAGTTAAAACTTTATGCAGAAGTATTGGTACAGCAACAACACTTTAGTGCGCTTGAAGAGTTTTTACCGCGTTTACTACGCAAAAAAGCACTTACTGATGCACAGTGGACGCAGTTATTTAGTGCTTACTTTAATGCGTTAGATGCAGGTCAACTGAGTGAAAAATATAAACAGCTACCTAAAAAACTGCAAGTTCATGCCCACACTGCTTATTTAATGCAAATGGCGCAAGTAGGTCAATTGGCTGTTATTGAGGGTGACCTAATTAAAATGGTTAAACACAACGAACAGCATGCGCAACTGGCTAATATATTAAGTAAAGCGACGTCTGCCGATGTAGCTAAACTGCAAGTAAGCATCCAAGATCGTCTTAAAAAGGATGATTCAAATAACTCATTATTACTTGCATTGGCTTGCCTGGCCAACGCGCAAGGTGATTATGACTTAGCAGCTAGGATTTTTGATAAAGCACTGAATAGTGACAATAAAAAACAGTTCTCTGAACAAGCTGTTTTAAGTTATAAAAATAGTGCACAGGCAGAAAAGGCGCTCGTTTTATATCAATAAATGACTACACTATAACTACTTAGCATTTTGTAGTTCAGGAGCACAAGCATTGAGAAAGTTTTTAATATTAACCCTTAGCTTGGCTTGTGCTTACTTCTTTACTGGGTATTTTAGCAACTCACTTCTTTCTGTAGATGGCTATGCGGTCGCCTCTTGGCCGCCCTCAGGAATTGCTTTAGCGAGCTTTTTAATTTGGGGGCGTAAGTCATTTATTGGCCTTATTCTTGGTGCTTTCTGTACTAACTTAATTCATCTTGATAACACTGTAGATATTCTTCATTTTAATGTGCTTTTACAAGCTATTTGCGTCACTTTAGCCTCTGTTTTACAGGCTTGGATTGGTCGTCAAATTATAGTAAATGTTATTAAGGCGCCGCTAGATTTATCTTCTTTAAAACACAGTGTGCAGAGCCTAATAGTAGCAGGGCCAATATGCTGTGTTATTGCAGCAGGTGTGGGAACTAGCTTATTAGCATTGAATAATGTGATCCCGACCAATGCTATTTTTGATAATTTTGTCGCATGGTGGATTGGCGACAGTATTGGTGTACTTATATTTACACCGCTAGTACTGGCTGCTTTTAACTACACGCAAGTACGCCATCGTATGCTGGTGATTTTACCTTCACTATTAATTTATATACTAATTAGCGTTAGTTTTTATGGTGCTGCCAGTGTTAAAAAAGAAAAAGACATTCAAAAGCAAGAAGCCAAAATACTTGTTGTGCAAAATGCTATAAGCCAGAAGCTCGATGGTATTACTGCTCACTTAGGATTGTTAGCTACATACTTTGCTAGTAGTGATAACGTGAATTTTAAAGAGTTTAAACAGTTTACTTCAAAGCAATTGGACTATAGCCAAGAAATTTTAGCATTTGAATGGATACCTTATGTATCAGCAAATAAACTCACTGATTTTGAAACACATGAAAATACAGCTACAGGCAAACCTTTATACATAAAAGAAAAGTCACTAGATGGAGCTTGGCAACCTGCAGGTGATCGTAGAAATTACTTTCCTGTAAAATATGTATATCCATTAGAGGGCAATGAAGATGCTTTAGGATTTGATTTGGCTTCAAGTAAAGTAAGAGGAGTAGCGCTTAGCAAAGCGAAAACACTCAATGAGCTAGCACTAAGTGAGCCAATTAATTTAGTCCAAAATACATCAGAGAAGGGAGTGCTCTTTTTATATCCTGTTTTTGGTGAATCATCTACCGAAGATGATTTTCAAGGTTTTGTGGCCGCTATTGTTAGCCTCAAGCGCTTATCGCAAACATTGTTATTTGATCACAACAATTCAATTTCAGCCAATTTTTTTGATACAACGATACCAGGGAAAAAGCAGGCAATTTATATTGCCGATACCGATAACTCGCAAATGCTGTTTAAAGAATATCAATTGTTGATTGGCAAACGCATGTGGCAGGTCGAGTTATATGAACCAATAGTTAGAACGTCTTGGTTAATGTATTGGCTTGCACAAATAGTAGGGATGTTGTTTGTGTGGCTATTGATTACATTTTTGATTTCAGTTACTGGTACAAACATACAAATTCGCGAACAAGTGGCAAAGCAAACACATACTTTACGTAAAGAAAAACAAAAAGCAGATGAAGCGAGTCATATTAAGGGACAATTTTTGGCAAATATGAGCCACGAAGTCCGCACCCCTATTAACGGTATAAAAGGGCTGCATTATTTAGCGCTACAGCAAAATGATTGGCAACAAGCAAGAAGTTACATTGAACAAGCAGATGGGGCACTTGGTGTTTTACTGCGGGTATTAAACGATGTGCTCGACTTTTCAAAAATGGAAGCAGGCAAGCTAGACTTAATACAAGAGCCCATTAATGTAGCGAGTTTAGCGGATGAAATGCTCAATTTACTTCAGTTTGAAGCTGACATTAAATCAATAAAGTTAAGTCTCGATTTTGATAAAACATCAAATTTGGTTATTAATGCCGATCCAATCCGCTTAAAACAAGTGCTGCTGAATCTGCTCAATAATGCGGTTAAATTTACAGGAGCAGGTGAGATAACTCTGAAAATTTGGCAATCTAAAAAAATGACTTACTTCAGTATTAACGATACGGGTATTGGTATTAGTAGCGAAGCACAAAAACAATTATTTAAACCGTTTGCGCAAGCCGATAGCTCAACCTCTCGTCAATATGGTGGCACTGGCTTAGGGTTAAGTATTTGTAGAAAATTGGTTGAACTAATGGGCGGTGCAATTGATTTAGTTAGTTATGAAGGAAAGGGCTCTACATTCACATTTAGTTTGCCGCTCATCTCGCCTTTACCAAAAGCAGAGCAAATACAGCAGCAATATAACGAAATAGATGTAAGTACTTTATCATTCACAAACTATAAATTACTTTTAGTCGAAGACAACCCGCTTAATCAGCATGTTGCCAATGCCATTTTAAAAACAAAAGGGTGTATTGCCGACATTGCTAACGATGGTTTTGAAGCCATAGAAAAGCTAACCGAAAATAGCTACGACATTGTTCTTATGGATATTCAGATGCCAAGAATGGATGGACTCCAAGCAACAAAAGTCATTCGTTGTGATTTAGGGTTAATTGATTTACCCATAATAGGACTATCGGCGAACGCCCATGACGATGATGTTAAAAAGGCATTAGCCTCGGGAATGAATAGTTATATTACTAAACCTATTGATGCAAATACGCTTTTTAAAACTCTTTGGCATTATTTATCAAATAAATAAGTAACGCTATTTTTTGCACAAAAAGCAGACATATGACCGCTTAAACTTAACGCAAACCATATACACTTGAAAAATAACTATATCTGCGTATCATGCGCGCAAATTTAACTAAACTGGGTTGCTATTATGATCAATAGAAAATTACCTTTGCTAGATATTCACCGTCATTTAGACGGTAATGTACGTGCGCAAACCATATTAGAACTTGGTCGTCAGTTTAATATAGAGTTACCTGCAGATAACGTTGAGGCATTAATTCCTCATGTTCAAGTTATTGACCCTGAGCCAAACCTTATGGCTTTTTTACAAAAGCTAGATTGGGGTGTCACTGTACTTGGTGACTACGATGCGTGTAGACGCATAGCGATTGAAAACATTGAAGATGCACAAGCGCAAGGCCTTGATTATGTAGAGCTTCGCTTTAGCCCTTACTACATGGCGCAGAGCCAAGGTTTACACCCTGAAGGGGTTGTAGAAGCGGTTGTTGATGGTATTAAATCAGCAACAAAGGGTGCAAATATAAAAGCTAACTTGATTGGTATTTTATCGCGTACTTATGGCGTAAAAACATGTCAAAAAGAGCTTGATGCATTACTCGCATTTAAAAATGATTTAGTGGCTGTTGATTTAGCCGGTGACGAAATTGGTTTTCCGGGGGAGTTATTTGTAGATCACTTTAAGCAAGTACGAAATGCTTATTTAGCTTCGACTATTCATGCTGGAGAGGCACTTGGTGCCCCAAGTATTTGGCAAGCAATTAACGAGCTAGGTGCGAGCCGAATAGGGCATGGCGTTAAAGCAATTGAAGATCCAAAATTAATGGATTACTTACGCGATAACCGTATTGGTATTGAGTCGTGCTTAACAAGTAATATTCAAACTAGCACAGTGAACGACTTAGCTAAACACCCACTTAAACAGTTTTTAGATCACGGTATTTTAGCGTGTATTAATACTGATGACCCAGCAGTTGAAGGCATTGAAATTGAGTACGAATATACTGTTGCAGCACCTAAAGCTGGTTTAACACAAGCTGATATGGAAAAAGCGCAAAAAAATGCGTTAGAAATAGCATTTTTAAGCGATGGCGATAAAAAAGAACTTTCAGCACTCGTTAGCGCGCGTTAATTTAAGAACATTAAAAATGCCGCTTTATAAGCGGCATTTTTGTATCTGTAAATTATATTTAGTGTGTTTGGCAGCTCATGTAATTATCGTAGAGTGCTTTAAGTACATCTGCTCGGCTGATCATGCCGATTACTTTAACACCCTCTACAACAGGGTAGTTTTTTGGTTTACCAGGCTGCATCTGCTGTGCAAGCTCGATAATGTTGGTATCGCCGCTAACAGTCACTACCTCTGTTTGCATAAGTTGCGATACTTTAACCATCCCATCACAAAAATAACTGCTTTGCGTAAGCGGTTTTAAAAGTTCATGCTCTGAGATAAATCCGACTAGGCATTTATCTTTATCAAATACTGGTGCGCCAAGTAGTTTAAATTCTTGTAGTTCTGCTATGGCTGTCGTCATTTCTGTATCTGGTGTGATATTTGGCAACTTGCGTTGCATAAAATCTTTTACTTTTGTATTTAGCATTTGGGTCTCTCCCGCTGATGTTCTATACAAAGTATGGTTTATAGATAGGGATTTAGGAAATTGTTTATATTGATGAGGTTGATAGATTTTAACTATTAAATATTTTTTGCTATATAAAATAAAAGCACCGATTAGGTGCCTTTATTTATAACTGAAAGTAAATTTCAATTATTTGATAAATGCGAATGCATCTGCATACATGTTTTCGCGTATTGCACCATGAGTAATAAAGTCATCACGCACTATACCTATCATGTCAAAACGACCGGCCATATAAATATCGTATGGTTCAAGTGATACAATATCTTGCATTACCGCTTTATGTACATAGCCAGTGTGACCTTGCCAATTAGCAGATGGATTTTCTACCACAGGGATAAACTCAAAGTTTTTGTGGCTATCGGCCCATGTTTGCATTTCTGTATGTGCGTATAATGCTGACTCTTCTTTTACACCCCAGTAAAATAATACAGGACGGTCGCACTTAATTTCAGCTAAGTGATCAGCCATTGATTTTGCGTATGAAAAACCAGTGCCACCGGCAAGTAAAATAATAGGGCGCTCACATTGCAGGCGCAACTGTGAAATACCTAAGCCAGCTTCAATGTCTACTAACTGCCCTGTGGTATGGGCGTTTCGTAAATGTTCCAGCGATTGCATTGCATACGAATCGGCACCTGACGCGCCAATATGTAGTTCTATTGCATCGCACTGTGAAGGGCGGCTAGCTATAGAAAAAGCACGTTTGTCTTTTTCGCCCAATACGAGTTGCATGTATTGGCCAGCTTCAAAGGTCACAGGTTGTTGTGGCTTTAAAATTACTTTATGAACAAATTCTGTAAGTGGGCTGATAGCTACAACTTCAGCTTTTAATGTTTGCATTTTTTACCTTTTAGCAGCGCTTTTAACAGCAGATACGCAATCGAATGACTCGATTCTAGCATATCTGCAGGGTTATTTTATAGCCTGTTATGTACTTACATATAAACACTTAAAGAATATTAAGGCTTTCCCAAATATCATCTACGCGGTCTTTGGTGTCTTTATCCATAACAATAGGCTCGCCCCATTCGCGGGTGGTTTCGCCAGGCCATTTATTGGTAGCATCCATTCCCATTTTTGAACCAAGGCCAGAGACTGGCGATGCAAAATCGAGATAATCAATAGGTGTGTTTTCTATTAATGTTGTATCGCGAGCAGGATCCATTCGGGTTGTTATAGCCCAAATAACATCTTCCCAATCACGGGCATTAATATCGTCATCGCACACAATTACAAACTTAGTATACATAAACTGACGTAAGAACGACCAAACTCCCATCATCACGCGCTTGGCATGACCAGGATATTGTTTTTTCATTGTTACAATCGCCATACGGTACGAACACCCTTCAGGCGGAAGGTAAAAATCAACGATTTCAGGAAATTGCTTTTGTAATATCGGCACAAACACTTCATTAAGTGCTACACCTAAGATCGCAGGCTCATCAGGCGGACGACCAGTAAATGTGCTGTGATAAATAGGGTCTTTACGATGCGTTAAGTGAGTCACGGTCATAACAGGAAAGTCGTCTACTTCATTATAGTAACCAGTATGATCGCCATAAGGGCCTTCTGGCGCCATTTCACCTGGCATAATGTAACCTTCAAGTACTATTTCTGCACTGGCAGGGACTTGCAAGTCATTGGAAATAGATTTAACAACTTCGGTTCTGCTACCACGTAATAAACCAGCAAACGCATATTCGCTTAATGTGTCGGGTACAGGCGTTACTGCACCTAATATAGTAGCAGGGTCGGCACCTAGTGCTACCGAGACAGGGTAAGGTTGCCCTGGATTTTCTTTACACCATTCTTGAAAATCAAGCGCGCCACCACGGTGTGATAACCAACGCATAATTATTTTATTTTTGCCTAATAGCTGCTGGCGATAAATACCTAAATTTTGGCGCTTTTTATAAGGCCCTTTAGTTACGGTAAGGCCCCAAGTAATTAATGGTGCTGCGTCACCTGGCCAGCAATGCTGAATAGGTAATTTAGTTAAGTCTACATCATCACCCTCTAAAACTACTTGCTGACAAGGCGCTTTTTTAACTTCTTTTGCTGGCATATTAAGCACTTGCTTAAAAATCGGTATAGCGCCTAGAGCTTCTTTAATGCCCTTTGGTGGATCTGGCTCTTTTAAAAAAGCGAGTAGCTTACCTACTTCGCGCAGCTCACTAACATCGGTTTGGCCCATGCCCATTGCTACGCGTTTAGGTGTACCAAACAAGTTGGTAAGCACCGGCATATCGTAGCCTTTTGGGTTTTCGAATAATAACGCGGGACCTTTAGCACGCAATGTGCGATCAGATATTTCGGTCATTTCAAGATACGGGTCGATTTCTTGGGTGATACGTTTAAGTTCGCCTTTTTTTTCAAGCAAATCGATAAAATCACGTAGATCTTTATATTTCATTGTGGGCCGCTATTAAGCAAAAGAGTTGAAGTATTATACCCAGTTCATACAAGGCAAGTCATTATTTGCACTCAAAACTTAGAGTACCCTCAATACAGTTTAAATATGTATGAGTTAATTAGTTTTTAACTTGGCTTTATAGGGTGGTTATTCTTTTAGTACGCTTTATTACTTTATTTAGTTCAGCATTGAATTGGATATATTATTTTTTACTCTGTAACGCATTGGTATTTTTTTCCTGCAATTATTAGCATTGCATTGTTACCTTTCCCCCAAAATAAAACATCTTCATTTATATATTTATTACCGGATGCACTTCTTTCGCGATTAAGTAAATAAGTATGATTATTGAAAGTAAGCTCAGCATTGCTCTGATTAATAACATTAAGATTAACAGTGCTTTTATCACATAAGTAGGTGGTACTTATTTGCGGGTCGTTACATGCCGTTAAGCTAAGTAAACCGGACACTATAGCCAAATATACTTTCATCATTCCTCCATTTACTTTTAAGCCACTATTTTTAGATGACTTATCTGTTTTGTTTGTATGAGAATAACAAAGCAAAATTAACCGTTGGTGAAAATTACGCTTTACGTTATGTTTATAGCAATATTTTTTGAGCTCGGAAGCTTTATGGCAGGCACTAACCTTTTAACGTTATTAGACGATATAACCACTTTACTTGACGACATTGCGACTATGAGTAAGGTAGCAACAAAAAAAACGGCTGGTGTACTAGGCGATGACTTAGCACTCAATGCCCAGCAGGTTACAGGTGTTGCAGCAGAGCGTGAATTACCTGTTGTTTGGGCTGTAGCAAAGGGCTCATTTTTAAATAAAACGATACTCGTACCCGCCGCTTTATTAATAAGCGTATGGCTGCCTTGGTTAATAACACCTCTGTTAATGATGGGGGGTTTATTTTTATGTTTTGAGGGAGCTGAAAAAGTATTTGCTAAGTTTTTGCCTCATCACAATGAAGTGGTAGATGAGGATGAAAAATTAGACTTAGTCGAATACGAAAAGCAAAAAATAAAAGGCGCCATAAGAACCGACTTCATTCTTTCTGCCGAAATTATTGTTATTACTTTAGGCACAGTGGCTGGTGCTACCTTGCTTAACCAAGCTTTAGTGCTTTGTGTTATCGCAATTATAATGACGATTGGCGTTTATGGCTTGGTGGCCGGTATTGTAAAATTGGATGATGCAGGGCTTTATTTACTTAATCAATCTAAAGTGTCAGCAAATAAATTTAAAGAGTTACTCGGAAAAGGCTTACTAGCTGCTGCACCTAGATTAATGCAGTTTTTAGCTTTTGCAGGCACCATTGCGATGTTTTTAGTAGGCGGTGGTATTTTAGTACATGGCGTTGAGTTACTACATCATACTCAGTTGGATGTAACAAGCTATGCTCAGTCTGTTGCTGGCGGCACAGGAGAAGTATTAGCGCCTCTCTTGTTTGATGGTTTGCTAGGCGTTATTGCTGGCTTAGTTGTTGTGCTTATACATGTAAGTTATACAAAGTTATCTAAAAAATAATTAATAGCTGGCGTATTTACTACGCCAGCTTTATAAAAACCGACTTTTAGTCAATTGATAACTTACCTAATCGATTTACCCGCATTCAGCTATTTCACAAAGAGATTCTAGTTCAAATTGTGCTTTAGTATTTTTTTTCTCAATGGCCCTTTTATACCAGTAAATAGCTTGTTGATGATTTTGAGCTATTCCTTCACCATCACGATACATCTGCGCTAAATTTAATTGCCCCCACTGAGAGCCTGCTTCAGCAGCTAATTTAAAGCTATCAAATGCTTCAACAAATAATCCATCTTTAAAATAAATAATGCCTTGTTGATTATTTTTATCGAGCTTTAAGCCTTTATATAGTGGCTTAGGTTTAGGAGGAAACATCACAAATCCGCCATAAAGGCTGTTGGCATATGGGCGTAGTACGTCGTAAATAACTTCGTCATTATATAAGCGCTTTATTTCATTGCGGGGGAGAGTAATGGTGTTAGTTGAAAAATAGTTATTTTGTACCAATTGGCTAGTACGCATTGCCAGCGTAACACTGTTGTTTCGTTTATAGCTGTAGTTACTTACTTGAAAGGTAGTAAATTGCGCGTCAAAACTTATCACCTGAGCTATTTTTAGGTTTGTAAGAGTCCAAGGTTCATGGGTAAATTTATCAGCCTGTACTAAATAGGTATCGTATAGTTTTGGCGTGCTTAAGTAATTTTGCTTTTGAGCTTCGTTATCAAGATGCTGTTGATAAAAGAAGGTGATTATCCAAAGCAATAAAAAAGTGCCAATAAAGTACTTAGGTAGGCTTAGTTTTTCTATTAATAGTAGCTGCGTTATTTTTACAGGTTCGTTTTTTCCGCATTGATAGCACTCGCGTTTGTAATTTAATTTTAAGGCGAGCATGGGCAAAATACTAAACCGTAAATAGCGGCTTTTATTTATTAAATGGTAGGCGTCGCTTTGACAGTGAGGGCAGCGTATTGTTTGTGCAAAATGTGGAAATGATTCACTCGTGTTGAAAAGTAACATAAAGCACGCTCCTTGTTTAATTACCTAAAGGTAAAACAAGGAGCGCATTAATCAAAGCAACAAACTGTAAGTAAGTATGTCAGTTACTGTTTAACCTGAGTTCAGGTTATTTAGTTTGCGCCTTAGGCTTGATTGTTGTTTTAGCATCGGCAGCCATTAAAGCAAATACGGCGTATGCTGCAGTATTTTGACGAAGCTTAGCGGGTGTTACTTTATCAAGTGTATCGTCAGCTGTATGGTGGTAATCAAAGTAATCAGTTCCATCTTGAGCAAGTTCAAAAATAGGTGCTGACGTTGCATTCTTAAGTGGAATTAGATCCGGGCCTCCATTCGCTTGGTTTTTACCAATGTATTCAACATTTAATGGTGCAAGCTCTTTTGCTATTGCGCGTACTACAGGAAGCGAAGCAGCATCTACATTTGACTCAAAAGCGTATACTACATCGGCACCAAAGTCAGACTCAGCGGCTGCAACAATATTGCTTAACTCGTTTTTATGCTCTTCAAAATAAGCTTTTGCACCCCAAAGACCTAGCTCTTCAGCTGCAAAAAGTACCACACGAATACTGCGCTTAGGACGTTTTACATCGCTAATATGTTTAGCGGCTGCCATTGTTAGTGCAACGCCTGCGCCGTCATCTAGTGCGCCAGTCCCTAAGTCCCAAGAATCTAAATGCCCGCCAATTAATACATATTGCTCAGGGTTTTCGGTACCATTAAATTGGCCAATAACGTTATAACCTGTTCCTTCACCTAGATTTTCGGTTTGCACATTAATATTTACCGACACGTCTTTATTTAATGCAATAAGTCGTGCGATTTGGTCTGCATCTGGGTTAGCAATTGTTACGTTAGGTATTTTTGTAACACCTTCTTTGTAGTAACTACCGCCAGTGTGAGCAAAACGATGATGGCCGGTACTTACTGATCGCATCATGTAGGCAACAGCCCCTTTTTTAGAGGCTTCTATAGCGCCTGTGCCACGTGCTTTTACAGCCGGTCCGTAACCATTGCCGTCTATATCGCGGTTCATGCGGTAATTAATATACGCAATTTTACCTTTTAAGCTGTTATCTGGTGCAGCAATTAACTCATCAAGTGTTTCGAACAAGACTACTGGTGCTGTGATCCCATCTTTTGGTGTACTTATACTGTTACCTAATGCAGTTAAATGAAGAGGTTGCTCGCTTGGTGTTAGTATTTTTCCGCTTTCGCTATAACGGCGCCATTCAGGGAAGGTTGCTTCTTCAAGCCATACTTTATCAAAACCAAGCTCATTAAATTTAGCTTTAGCCCATGCCACTGCTTTTTTATCATTTTCAGTACCAGGTAAGCGAGGGCCAACCTCAGTTGTTAATGACTCTAGTAATTTATAGCTTAAATCACTATTTAGAGCAAAGGTGCGCACTTCGTCTACTTGTTGTAATTGCTTTTGGGTAAATTCGGCATTGTTAGCGTTTGCAGCCATACTGCTAGTAAGCAGCAGTGCGGTAATTAATTTTTTCATTTTGGTAGGCCTTTTTAATAATTAGCGCTATTAGAACATGTAACAAACATGATAAAAAATAGATGAGATGAATAGGCTTTGTAATAGGTTTAATGCTGTTAGGTATAAACGTTTAGATATAAAAAAAGCCCGCGTAAATGTACGCGGGCTATATTTTAAAACTATTATTTTAAGCGTTTAATTAAAAGCTAAATTGCGCAGCTAAACGAAGATTTGTGCCTTCGCCAACAGTTACATTACTAGTACCGCCACCACCTAAATAGTTTTTATCAAATAAGTTTTCGATATTAAGGCGTAAATTAATATCGGTATTACTTAAGTTAAATTTATAAGTAGCACCTACATCAACGCGAGTGTACGCATCTTTAGTAATTGTATTGGCGCTATCAGCAAAACGCTCGCCTTCGTAAAAAGCACCTGCATTAAGTGCAATTGCGTCGTTTAATTCATAACGTGTCCAAAGTGATGCCGACCATTTTGGTGCATCGGTAGGGCGTTTGCCTTCAAGTTCTTCGTCACGCTCAAAGTTTGCATCGAGGTACATAGTTGACGCCATAACAAATAAACGGTCAGTAGCGGCACCTTGAGCGCTTAGCTCAACACCTTTATGACGTTGTTCACCTACTTGGTTTGTTTCACTTGTGAATGACCCAATAGGAACTTCAAGCTGTTCGCTAACAAGAGTACCTTCTTTGCTAATATCAAAAATAGCACTGGTAAGCATTAGGCGGTCATCAAATAACTGCCATTTAATGCCAATCTCTCTTTGCTCAGACGTAATAGCATCTAATTTCATACCGTTATTTACATCTGTTTCATCAATTAAGGTTTCACTACCTTGAGGCTCGAAACCTTCTGAGTAACTAGCGTATATAGTTGCAGAAGCATTTGGGTGATAAAGCACGCCTACTTTTGGTACAAATGATTCGTTATCTGCATCTTCTCGCGTTTGCTTATCGTAACGTCCACCTAGCGATAATTGCCACTCTGGCGAAAACGAAATTAAGTCTTGAACGTAAATACCGTAGTAGTCGTATTCAGTTTCGCTTATTGTATTATCTGTTTTATAGCTTACTGATGGGCGAGATGGTTCTGCTTGCCCTGCTGAAAAGTCGAAGTAGTCGGCAGACGTGCGGCGTTGTCCATAGTAGTAATCCAATGAGTTTGCGCCAATTAATAATTGGTGTTGAATACCAGCTGTTTCAAATTCACCAATAAAATCAATAAATGCGGTTTTAAACTGCCAATCGTCAAAACGATCGTAAGGGCGAGATTCATAGCTGTCACCTTCAGCAAAGCCGCCTGGCATACGCGGTGCTGACTCAAAGCGTTGGCGCTCAAACGTTTGTTCGTTATAGCCAAGCTTTACCTGCCAGTTATCGGTTAAAAATACCTCTAGGTCTACACCTACGTTTTCTACCGTTATATCGGTAAATGCCCAAGACATATCACGAATTGTTTTGTCGCTACCAATTACTTTGGCGTTATCGTCTATCCATGCACCCGTATCTAAACCTGCTTCGTCGTCTGTACGGTCGTAATGCACGCGTACTAATGCATTGTCGCTAATATCGTAATCTACAACTAAAGCACCTAAAAAGCGGTCACGCTCACGGTTTTCACCATTTTGATATTCACGCCAGTAATCTACGTCTTGCTTTACTAATATGCCACGTGCACGTAAATCTTCAGATTCAGTCAAGGCACCACTGGCATCCATCATAAAACGAGTTGAGCCATGCTGATCTACATCGGCACTGGCATTAAACAGTGTAGTTACAGTTGGTTTTTTGGTTACCATGTTAACCAAGCCACCAGGGCCTGACTGACCGTATAAAATGCTTGATGGGCCTTTAATTACTTCAACTTGTTGTAAAATTTCGATTGGTTGTTGATAGTGAGACCAATGCTGATGACCGTCGCGTAAATAACCTGTTGATGAGCTTAGCTCAAACCCACGTAGGTTAAATACTTCACGGTTTCGTTGCTGTGAGCCTGCCGTTAAGCTGGCGTCATTTGTTAGCACTTCGCCAAGTGTAGTGGCGAGCTGTTCGTTAACAATAGTGTCTGTTATTACGGTTACAGATTGTGTGGTTTCAAGTAATGAAGCTGATGTTCTCATTGCGCCATTAGCGTTGTCTACTTTGTAGTCGTTAAAGTAGCTACCTTTTACTTCTATACGTTCAAGGTCGGTAGAGTTTGCATATGCGTTTGTTGTAATGCTTGCCAGTAGTGCTAGGTAAAGAGAATTCAGTTTCATTGATTGCTTCCAGCGCAGTTATGTAAAAAACAATCGCGATCTTAATGCAAACTACTATCATTTTCAACACCTTTTGTTAACGTACTTTATTATGTGTTTGTTAATGGTTGCTAATTACGAATTCTGCTATTATTAGTGGCATATTTAGTGGGGCTTTCCCCCACGTTATTTTTATTGCTATGGAACTTACTGTGACTTCAACTGCTTTTTCATCTTTGGCTTTACCGGCTGGACTCGTTGATAATTTATCAACACTTGGCTATGCCCACATGACACCCGTACAAGCACAAAGTTTACCGCCTGTACTTGCTGGTAAAGACATCATTGCTCAGGCAAAAACCGGTTCAGGTAAAACTGCTGCGTTTAGCTTGGGTGTACTCGCTAAATTAAACGTAAAACGCTTTCGTATTCAGTCGTTAGTTTTATGCCCAACCCGAGAGCTTGCTGAGCAGGTTGCGGTTGAAATGCGAAAATTAGCACGCGGTATCCACAATATTAAAATATTAACGCTATGCGGTGGTGTATCAATTGGTCCTCAAATTGGCTCGCTTGAACATGGTGCACATATTATTGTTGGCACGCCTGGGCGTGTTGACGACCATATTCGTAAAGGTACTTTACGTTTAGATGATGTTGAAACATTGGTGCTTGATGAAGCCGATCAAATGCTTGATATGGGTTTTCAAGACACACTTGATGCAATTATTGAGCGTATTCCACAAAATCGTCAAACATTGTTATTTAGTGCTACATTCCCAAGAGCTATTGAAGCAATTGCTAAGCGTGTACTTAAAAACCCAGAAATGGTTAAAGTAGAAGAAGAACAAGCCAAAAGTACAATTAAGCAGTACTTCTACAAAATGGATAATAATAAGCAGCGCTACCCAACGCTAAAATTATTACTACTTAAATTTACACCACAAAGCTGTGTTGTATTTTGTAATACCAAAGTAGAAACACAACAAGTGTGTGACGATTTAGCTGACGAAGGCTTTAGTGCTGTTTCGCTACACGGTGATTTAGAGCAGCGCGATCGTGAACGTACGTTAATTCACTTTTCAAATAAAAGTGCTTCAATACTTGTTGCTACCGATGTTGCTGCACGTGGCTTAGATATTGATGATATGGATATGGTTATTAACTACCATTTGGCACATGATACGCAAACACATGTTCACCGTGTTGGTCGTACTGGGCGCGCTGGTAAAAAGGGCATTGCATGCTCTATTTACGGTGAAGCAGAAGCGTTTAAAATTGCTCAAATAGGCGAACATTACGAGCGTGATATTACGCCAGAGCAAATGCCACCATTTAATTTATTAGACAAGCCGCCGTACCGCCCTGAAATGGTTACTTTAATGATTGATTCAGGTAAAAAGCAAAAAGTGCGCGCTGGTGATATTTTAGGTGCTTTAACGGGTAAAGATGGTGTTGCAGGTCGTCAGGTAGGTAAAATTAACGTACTTGATAACGTAGCATTTGTTGCTGTTGAACGTAACTCATCAAAACCCGCGCTTCGTAAATTAACCGAAGGTAATATTAAAGGGCGAAAAATCCGCGCTCGTCGCCTTACTCGTTAATTTAAACTTCTAAATTAATAGATTAACGAGCAGCTACCTTTAGCTGCTCGTATTGTAATTTTATTTTTTTAAACTTCACTTCACACCCACTTGGTTTATCTGGGTGCATTTGTAATGCAAGTTGTCTCCAGCGCTTTTGAACGTTTTTAAGAGTAAAATTTTCAGGTAACTTCCATTCTAAAGCCAACTCTTTAAATTCATTTTCATTTAAAGCCTGTTGTGGCGGCAGCGTTTTAAACTGACGCCAAAAGCTATTTAAAAGCTCATCAATCTGCTCTTCACTAGTATCGTAATTATGCCAATCTAAATAATAATCTCGCAAATTCTCGTTTGTTGTTACTAAACTATTATCTCCTTTTTCTAAAAGCTCGATATGCAGAGCTGAAATGAGTAAACTCTGAGGGCATAATTGTGCCTGCAGTTGGTACAGTGCATTCATAATTAAAAAGTTACGTTTAAATAAATCACGTTCAGGACTTTTATCGAGAGTGGTCATAGCGCTACGGGTGGTCAGTTCTGCTGCTAAAGTATGAACTTGCCAAACCTGCTTTGTTAGTATTAGCTCAAAAATCTCATCAATCAGTGGGTTAAGCATTGTTTAGGCCCTAGTAGTTGGTGTATCTTCAATAAAGATTACACTGATATAAGTAACGGTTTGAAGGATTAAAATTATGCTGGGCAAGTTAAAATGCCTCTTATTTACTATATGCTGTGTACTAATAGCTCCTGGTTATGCCCAAAATACTGATTCTTTATTTGAGCAATTCAAAAACGAAGTACAGTGGGAGCCTAAATTACAATTAGCAAACATGCTACTTACTAATAAAGATGCCTCCAAAAAAGAGCGTGTCGCTGTTTATTCGGCATTGGGTAATAGTGCGTTATCGGCTGATAATTTTAAAGAATCTTTACACTATTTTAAATTACTAGAACAACATACTTCAGATACATTCTTTCCTGATGAGCACTTTCGTGCAATTAAAATGCAAGGTGTGGTGCTCTTCTATCAAGGTTTATTTCAAAAAGCCATTATTGAATACAGCCGTACCCTAGTATTAGCTGAAAAAAATGAGCAATTACTTGAACAAGCAAATTTACTAAATAATATTGGCTTGGCCTATTTTAATATGAACAAGTTAGGCGATACTCTAGAGTTTTATTTAAAAGCAAAAGCTATTTACGAAGCGCACGGCAGTGAACAAGATCAAACCGATATACTACTTAATATAGCTGGCGTTTATATACGCTTATCACGCTACGATAGTGCGTTTAGTCTTTATCAAGATGTACTTAAAGTTTATCAGCGATTAGATGATAAAAGCGGTATTGCGCAGGTATATAACAATATGGGTGTTGCTCATATGGAGAGCAACCAATTTGATTTAGCACTACATTATTATCAGTTAGCGCTGCGATATTATATTTCAGCTAATGATTACAATAAGTTATCTACACAATATACTAATTTGGCAAATACTAATTTAGTATTGAAAAAAGTTGATGAAGCATACGAGCAAGCTAAATTAGGTGAGTACTATGCGCTTAAAATAGATAACCATAATTTAGAGCTTAATGCGTTACATGCGCTGGCTAAGATTCAGTTTGTTAAGGGCAATTTAGATGAGGCTCAAATAAATTTAGATCGAGCTATTTTACTTGCCCATGAATACGGCAGTGAGCGAATAATTAGGGAAAGCTTGGGGGCCAAAGCACTTCTTGAAGCGAGTAAAGGCGATTATTCAAGTGCAATGGCTTTGCAACAAAAATACATTAGTGAGCTGCGAAAACTCAGAAGTACGGCAATTATTAACGCGCTAGCGGTGCTTCAGCATCAATTTAAAGCAACACAATTAAACCAGGAAATAGAAAAACTTAAACAAGATCGCCGTGTGCAAGAACTGAAAATGTCGCAGCGTTCTCAGCTTACTTTATTCTCTTTTTTACTATTACTGTTAGTTGTAGTAACAGGTATTGCACTTTACCGTCGTGGTGCAGAAAAACGCGCTAAGCAGCAGTTAACAGAACAAGTTACGCAACGTACTGCAGAATTGCAGGCAATTGCACAAGAGCTCAGAGAGGCCAATGATGTTAAAAGCCAGTTTTTAGCTAATATTAGTCACGAAATTCGCACTCCACTAACGGCTATTTTAGGGCAAACAGATGCCTTAATTAATGAATTATATGAGCCTGAGTCACTTAAAGATGAATTAAGAGTAATTCAGCGTCACAGTGACCATTTAAAAAGCTTAATAAATGATGTACTTGATTTAAGTAAAATTGAAGCCAATAGATTAGAGTTAAATATTTCGTGCTTTGATATTGTCGAGCTCGTAAATGACGTACATGCCATGTTTATTACCCAAGCAAAAGCAAAAAATCTACACCTTATTTTAGACAATCAAGTGGGTAATGAGTTTTACACTAAGCTCGATTTGATTCGCGTAAAGCAGATTCTTATAAACTTATGTGCCAATGCTATTAAGTTTACTCACGCTGGCCAGATCATCATTGCTTTAAATAAGAGTGATCAAGGGCTGGTTATTATTATAAAAGATACCGGTATTGGTATGAGCTCTAAACAGTTAAAGCTTATTTTTGAATGCTTTAGCCAAGCAGATAACAGCATTAGCCGTCGCTTTGGTGGTACAGGGTTAGGCCTTAGCTTATCACAACAATTAGCCGCGATGATGGGCGGTTATATTAGCGTACAAAGCGAATACAAAAAGGGCAGTCAGTTCTCGTTCTTTTTACCGTGCGCAGAAGTAAATAAATCGCAAAGCATGATTGAAGCTCAAAGTACTTCTAAGGAAAATAAGCGATTGGCGGGTCGTGTTTTACTTGCGGAGGATCATCCTGATAATCGTAGGCTAATAAGCCGCTATTTACGCTCAATGGGACTCGAGGTTATTGCTGTTGAAAATGGTGAGCAAGCGGTAGAGCAGTGCTTAAAAGAATACCCTGACTTAGTATTACTCGATATTCAAATGCCAGTGATGGACGGGCGTTCTGCTTTCCAACTATTGAAACAGTGTGGTTTTGAACGGCCTATTTTTGCTTTAACAGCAAATGCTATGAGTCATGAAGTAGATAGTTACTTAGAGTTAGGGTTTACAGGTTACTTAGGTAAACCGATAGACAAAGAGTCATTTTATAAAGCGCTCTCTAATCACCTACATAATGCAGAAGATCAGCCAATTATAAAGCAAAATGAAGTTGATATGAGCGATCTTGTGATTAGTTTCAAGCAGAGCTTTGCTTTGGAGAGTGAAACGATTACCCAGCATTTTATAAGCGAAGATTTAGGTGCGCTACAAAAAGATAGCCATCGCATTTTAGGGGCTGCACAAATGTTTGGTTTGGATGAAATTGCGCAATCGGCTAAAAATTTAGACAGAGCACTTCTACACAGAACCCAAAAAAGCAGTGCAAATGATTTTAAAGCGCTCGTTGATACACTGCAGAGTGTACTTAAAAAGTATAATGAGAGTTAAACTGTATTTAATCCAGACACAAAAAAAGCGCCTTAGGCGCTTTTTTTATTCAATTAAAACGCTTTTATTGGCGTCTCATCGAATCAAAAAATTCATCATTGGTTTTGCTCATCGATAGTTTATCGATTAAGAATTCCATTGCATCAATTTCTGACATGTCATGAACAATTTTACGTAGAATCCAAAGCTTTTGAAGTTCATCTGGTTTTGTTAGTAATTCTTCACGACGAGTACCTGAGCGGTTAAAGTCGATAGCTGGGAATACACGTCTTTCCGCAATTTTACGGTTAAGGTGAAGTTCCATGTTACCAGTACCTTTAAACTCTTCGTAGATAACCTCATCCATTTTAGAGCCAGTATCGATAAGAGCTGTAGCTATGATTGTTAAGCTACCACCTTCCTCAACGTTACGTGCAGCACCAAAGAAGCGCTTAGGTTTATGTAATGCGTTAGCGTCAACACCACCAGTAAGTACTTTACCTGATGAAGGAATAACGGTGTTATAAGCACGTGCTAAACGAGTGATTGAATCCAATAAGATAACAACATCTTTTTTATGTTCAACTAGGCGTTTTGCTTTTTCGATAACCATTTCGGCAACTTGTACGTGACGAGAAGCTGGCTCATCGAACGTTGATGCAATAACTTCACCTTTAACTAGGCGTTGCATCTCTGTTACTTCTTCCGGACGTTCATCAATAAGTAAAACCATTAATGTTACATCAGGATGATTGTGCGTAATTGATTGTGCAATATTTTGAAGCAGCATTGTTTTACCCGCTTTTGGCGGAGCTACTAACAAACCACGTTGGCCACGGCCAATAGGAGATGCTAAATCAAGTACACGGGCTGTAATATCTTCTTTACTGCCGTTACCACGTTCCATGCGAAAACGTTCGTTTGCATGTAATGGAGTAAGGTTTTCAAAAAGAATTTTAGTTCGAGAGTTTTCAGGTTTATCAAAGTTAACTTCATTTACTTTAAGTAAAGCAAAGTAACGTTCACCGTCTTTAGGTGGACGGATAAGACCTGAAATTGAATCGCCAGTACGCATGCTGAAACGGCGAATTTGGCTAGGTGAAACATAAATGTCATCTGGGCCAGCTAAGTAAGAGGCTTCTGATGATCTTAAGAAGCCGAAACCATCTTGTAAAATCTCTAATACACCGCCGCCGAAGATATTCTCTCCGCCTTTGGCATGGGATTTAAGAATGGCAAAAATGATATCTTGCTTTCTTAAGCGGGCTACGTTTTCGAGCCCCATGGACTCAGCTAAGTCTACAAGCTCTTTAATGGACTTGTCTTTTAATTCGCGTAAATGCATATTGGTGGGTTCTTTATTACAGTTGTCATACTCAAAATCGCTTTGATCGTTGAGTGAGGTTTGTTGAATATAACTAAGGATTAGTTGGCTTTATAAACTAGCAGTTCACTGGCAAAGCGTCCAGTCTTTATACAAAATAAATTTAAAAAAGGGCAAAAAGCCCTTTTTATTGTTCTAGCTTACAGTTAGATGTTGTTTTCTAAAAACTCGATAAGTTGAGTTTTTGAAAGAGCACCTACTTTCGTTGCAGCTACTTGGCCATCTTTAAAAAGAAGTAAAGTAGGAATACCACGAATACCAAATTTTGGCGGTGTGCCAGCATTTTGGTCGATATTTAATTTAGCAACAGTCACACGGCTGTCGTATTCATCAGCAACTTCGTGAAGAATAGGGGCGATCATTTTACAAGGTCCACACCATTCAGCCCAGAAATCTACTAGTACTGGTTTGTCTGATTGTAATACGTCAGCTTCAAAGCTATCGTCAGTAATTTGGATTATTTTCTCGCTCATTGCGCTCTCCGATTTAGTTAGGCGAAATATTTAGTGCGTATTTAAACACTCTTGTTTCTTATTGCAAGTTTAAACGTTATGCTTAAACGCTATGACTAAGACACATTTAACCGATAAAAAGTTTTCAGACTTTGCTATCGCACCGGAAGTGGTTGCCGGTTTAACCGAGAATGGGTTTGAATATTGCACACCTATTCAAGCAAAATGCCTACCTTTTATTTGTGATGGACGCGATATCGCGGGCCAAGCTCAAACTGGTACAGGCAAAACGTTGGCGTTTTTAACTGCCACGTGCCATCGGTTATTACAATCTAGCAAAGCACCTAGTAAACATCCAAGAGCCCTGATCATGGCCCCTACTCGGGAGCTTGCGATTCAGATACACAAAGATGCTAAAATTTTAGCGCCGCACTGTAATCTTAACTTAGGTTTAGTATATGGTGGCGAAGATTACGAAAAACAACGTGCACAACTAGAAAAAGGCGTTGATATTTTAATTGGTACTACAGGTCGTCTAATTGATCTGTATAAGCAAGGCTGTTACACCCTTAATGAAATTGAGGTAGTCGTGCTTGACGAAGCTGATCGTATGTTCGATTTAGGTTTTATCAAAGATATTCGCTATATGTTCGATCGTATGCCAGATACATCAAAGCGTTTAAACTTATTATTTTCTGCCACATTATCGTATCGCGTACAAGAATTAGCTTTTGAGCACATGACAAACCCAGAGCATGTTCAAATTGAACCTGACGTTAAAACGGGTAAACGTATTCAAGAAGAGCTATTTCATCCTTCGCAAGAAGATAAAATTAAGCTGTTGTTAACCTTAATTGAAGAAGAATGGCCAGAGAAAGCAATCGTGTTTGCAAATACTAAGCACAGTTGTGAAACTGTTTATGCTTGGCTTAAGTCAGACGGTCATCGTGTAGGCATGCTTACTGGTGATGTTAACCAGAAAAAACGCCAAACTATATTAGCGCAGTTTAGCAAAGGCGACTTAGACTTTTTAGTTGCTACTGATGTTGCCGCGCGTGGTCTTCATATTCCAGAAGTAAGTCATGTATTTAACTTTGACCTACCTGACGATTGCGAAGATTATGTACACCGTATTGGTCGTACTGGTCGTGCTGGCGCATCAGGCCACGCAATCAGTTTTGCGTGTGAGCAATATGCTTATAACTTGCATGAAATTGAAGAATATATAGAGCACAGCATTCCTTTATCTCATTATGATAAAACAGCATTGCTAGATGATTTAACTCAGCCTATTATTCAAAGAAAGCGCAACTATTCAAATGGTCCACGTAACCGTAGTAATAACAGCGGACGTCGCCCAAATAATAGTTACCAAAAAGGACGGTCGTAAGCGACTGTTTGTATAAGTAGTAGTAACTAGAGGTTTTTGAACGGTGGGGCAACTTAAACCGCAAAAAAATGTATACGCAGTTATTGATTTGGGCTCAAATAGCTTTCATATGCTTATAGCCAAATCAATTGCTGGCGGTCTACAAACAATTGGACGTGTTAAACGCAAAGTCCGATTAGCCGCAGGGCTTGATAAAGATAACGTATTGAGCACTGAAGCAATGCAGCGAGGCTGGGAATGCCTTGCCCTTTTTGCTGAGCGCCTACAAGATATCCCAGATAAAAACATCACCATAGTAGCAACAGCTACCTTACGGTTGGCAACTAACGCCGAAGTATTCAAAAACCATGCAGAGAAAATTCTTGGCCATAGCATTAATGTTATTAGCGGAGAATTAGAAGCACGCACAATTTATAAAGGTGTTGCTCATACTTCATCTTGTACTGGCAAACAGCTTGTTATTGATATTGGTGGTGCAAGTACCGAAGTTGTAATTGGTAAAGCATTTGATGCCTTACATTACAAAAGCCTCAATATGGGGTGTGTTACCTATCTTGAACGCTATTTCAAAGACTGCCAATTAAGTAAGGGTAACTTTAACGCAGCTATAAAGGCAGCTCGTACAGTCATTGATGAAATTTCTCCAGAATATAAAACAGCGGGATGGCAAATTGCATCTGGTGCTTCTGGCACAGTGCAAGCAATTCAAGAAATTATGGTCGCTCAAAATCTTGACGATTTACTCACGCTTGAAAAGCTCAACACTATAAAAGAGCAAGCAATTGCATTTAGCACCATTGCAGCGCTAGACCTTCCTGGATTAAGTGAAGACCGTCGACTGGTATTTGTATCAGGACTCGCAATCTTAATCGCACTATTTGAATCTCTTGAAATAGAAAAAATGGGATTGGCGGGTGGAGCACTGCGTGAAGGTGTTTTATATAGCATGGTTCCGGAGTTTCATAATAACGACATTCGTAAACGCACAGTTGATGGGTTTATGAGTCGTTATCACGTTGATCAAAAACAAGCGTGTCGAGTTTCAAGCTTGGCTATGCAGTTAGCGATAAGTATTGATAAAGATTGGCCAATTGAAAGTTTAAATGGGTTACCACTATTAAAAGCGGTAGCGCAGCTTCATGAGATTGGATTACTAATAGAATATAAGCAGTATCATAAACACACCGCTTATATTTTGGAAAATACTGATATGCCTGGTTTTTCACAGTCAGAGCATAAATTAATAGTAGCGGTAGCGGATGCGCATCGTTCTGATTTTCCAAAAGGCTGTTTTAATTCACTCGGCGTAAATAGTCTATTAGCGCAATATATAGTGAGATTACTACGAATAGCAGTCATCTTATCAATGCGCAGACAAGATGATGTACTGCCTAAGTTTGAGTTAACTGCTAAAAATGAAGTGTTAGACCTTAAGTTTAAAAGTAACTGGTTAAAAGATCATCCATTAATGGCTAGCGAGCTACAACAAGAGTCTAAACAGCAAGGTAAACTTGGGTGGAAGCTCATAGTAAACTAATTAAAAAGGCCCATCAGGGCCTTTTTAGTGTTTAAAGTAACCATTTCGATGTAAATGTGTGCGAACAGCACATTATTTCACGTTTTCTTCAAAAAAGGGTTGATCTGTTTTCGGATCTCCCTATAATGCGACCCCACTGAGACGGGAAACGCCAACGCATAGCGAGG
>NZ_JBBMQY010000012.1:0-132201 GCF_038900255.1 Pseudoalteromonas sp. AS84
TGGCGGAGTGGACGGGACTCGAACCCGCGACCCCCGGCGTGACAGGCCGGTATTCTAACCAACTGAACTACCACTCCAGCTTTTACTTACAAGTTTTACGAAAATGGCGGAGTGGACGGGACTCGAACCCGCGACCCCCGGCGTGACAGGCCGGTATTCTAACCAACTGAACTACCACTCCATATTTTCGTTGCTGTTTAGGTCTCCCTGACAGCGGCGTGAATAATACGAACCAACCCCTATTTCGTCAAGGGCTTTTTTGTTTTTTTATAGGTTTTTTAGTCATCTGTCATCGAAAGGTTTAAAATTTCACCTGATCTGTCATTTTTTGAGCCATTTTTACCGACTTGATTTTTTTCTGTGTCGGCAACATCACCTTCACTTGTTTTCTTTTTCTTTAAAAAAGGCAGCTTCACTTTAAATTTAATCGGTTTTTTCTGAACAAATATACGAATTAACAACCAACCGAGTAATAAAATAAGCGTATTGCAGCCTACAATTAAACTAATAATTGTAGATGTGGCCATTTTTTCTTCAACGGGTTCATTCTCAATCATTTCATCTGGGGTAATAATCGTTGCAGGATCAATTTCGGGCACCGCTTCTATAGGTCGTTCTATCTCAAATTTGTACGTTGGTAGCGTTGCCATAAATTCGCGGCCATTAATATTAGTCCCAAAAACTGACAGCTCAACGCTATATCTACCCCAATCATAATTTTTAACACTAAGTTGTCGTGAATCTTTAGCAGCAGCATCTATGGTAAACATTTGCTCTTCGTTATTGGGATAGTAGATTTTTCCCTGGATGATGACTGTTTCTGGCTTAACAATACTTGGGTCTATATTTATAGTTAACAGATGCTCGTCTGTATCTTGCTCTGCTAACGCGACTTCGGTTACAAAAGGCGGCTCGTGCACTTCTATTGTATTTTGCACAATGCGACGCTGCAGCAGAGGTGTTGCAACGTAAAGCTCTGGTGTCCATTCACCCGCTGGGAAATCTAAAGTAAACTCGCCAGTAAATACACCATCTTTAGGGCGCTCATCAAATCCACGTCCATCGTCTTTAAATTCAGCGACTTCTTGAATGCCTGCGCCAAAGTTAGCAAAGTTTTCATTGTTAGTACTTACAAAATCAACATTAAGGCTCACAACATCTCTAAATAGGTTTGTATTAATTGGCTCACCGTCATTTAGTATTTTGCCAGTGATTTTTATTGTCTCCCCTCTAAACAACATTGAAGGAAGAGGCTCTGCCTCAAGAGATATTTCGCCTAATACGACTATTCGGCTGTCGGGCAAAATACTGCCTATGACTTGCCAAGGACCTGCCATAGGTTTTTTTATGGTTACTAAATCGTAGCTGAGTTCGTCAAACCATTCTAAGTTAGGGTTTTTAACAGAGTCAGCAGCAAAGTACTTACTGCCATCGGGCCTCACTAAAATAACAGCAGGTGCACCTGATTTTCTAAAAAAAAGCAGTGTTATTTCATCTATTTTGCTATCTATGCGAAAACGATTATCAAGTAAAGGGATCTCATTTTGATGCCCATCGCGCTTGAGCACTTCTACTTGTTTTACGCCATATGCATTGCCAGTAAATAAACTAGCTGCACATAACGCTGTTACAAAATACATCGTTTTCATTAAATCGCCTTATTCAGCGCGCCAGATACATTGGCCGCCTTCTTTATTTACAAGATCTAATCGTGCTTCGTGTGCGCTTTGCTCAGCGTCGCTTGCCCGCAGAACAACTAATGGGGCTCTATCACTATTTAAACGCTTTATACCGCCCTTCTGTTGCTCGCTGCCGTCATCTTTGTTTTGATTCAAATTCAACTTTGTTTGACCGCCCGTCATGGCAAGGTAAACATCGGCTAAAATTTCAGAATCCAGTAGCGCGCCGTGAAGCGTTCGTTTACCGTTATCTACATCGTAACGACGACATAATGCATCAAGGTTGTTCTTTTGACCTGGATGCAAGTCACGCGCCATTTTAAGCGTGTCGAGAACTTGACAAAAAGTATCTGTTTTAGGATAACCCTGATTAAGCAACGCAAATTCGTTATCCATGTGGCCAATATCGAACGGCGCGTTATGAATAACTAACTCAGCCCCTTCAATATAGTCGAAAAACTCTTGGGCAATTTGATGAAACAACGGTTTATCACGTAAAAATTCATTAGTGATACCGTGAACGTCTATCGCTTCTTCTTCACTTGGCCGTTGTGGGTTTATATAAACGTGAAAGTTATTGCCTGTTAAACGGCGATTTACTAACTCCACACACCCAATTTCTATAATACGGTGCCCTTGTTTAGGGTCTATGCCGGTGGTTTCTGTATCTAAAACTATTTGTCTACGTGCCATATCGAATTTAGCCTGATTCTGGTATCTTTCTATAATCACTTTATTGTACATAAGATCAAGGTAAAACAGTGCAAAAAACCGTAGAGATTTACACCGATGGCTCATGTTTAGGTAATCCAGGCCCCGGCGGTTATGGTATTTTTATGATTTATAACGGCCACGAAAAAGAAATGAGCCAAGGTTATAAACTCACAACAAATAACCGAATGGAAATGCTCGCGGCTATTGTAGCCCTAGAATCACTCACTCGAGAATGCGAAGTAAATCTAACAACCGATAGCCAATATGTTAAGCAAGGTATTGAATCGTGGATCACTAACTGGAAAAAACGTGGCTGGTTAACATCAGCTAAAAAGCCGGTTAAAAACGTCGATTTATGGAAACGCCTAGATAAAACCTGTAGCGAGCACAATGTAACCTGGAAATGGGTTAAAGGGCATAGCGGCCATAAGTACAACGAAATAGTTGACGATTTGGCGCGCGATGCAGCTGGCAGCAAAGATTTACTAGAAGATGTAGGCTACCAGCCTTAATTAGCTGTTGTTATACCAATTTTATTAAAACATGTTCATTCTATCGCATTAAATAACTCACTAACTGCGTTAAAAATGATTCATATAGAACAACTATATGTCACAATTTTCGCCTTGTTAATGTGCTATTTTCTTAGCGCTATAATAGATCACTTATTTAATGCAATTGGTATTATTTTCTTGGTCGCACGTTTTGTAATGCTGCTTAGAGGTTTGTCTAAGCCCAGCCCCTTTTACTGGTGCAAACTGCGGCCTAGCATGCCACTTAGGTTTTATTGGCGTAAGTGGCGCAACTCTTTTTCGTGCCACCAGCATATAAACACTGCCCATTGGTTTTAAATACTGTTTTGCAAAAGTACGCCAAAACTCAAACCTTGATAGCCTATTACCTCTTGCCAGTGATGAATAAATAAAACGTTCATCACTTACAATTTCAAAACCAAGTAAGTTTAGCCAATCTTTAACCCGTGCGGGTGTAAAAAAGCGCCCCGTCCATGGTAATTTCTGACCACTAAAAGGCAGCATTTGTGCAAGTCCGCACAAACTAAATGGATTAAAGCCAGTCACTACTATATAACCACCCGGAATAAGCGTGCGATGTGCTTCTCGTAAAATGTGATGTGGGTCTGAATGATACTCTAAGCAATGGCTTAGTATGCAGGCATCAATACTGTGCTCGTAAAATGGTAATTCGTCTATGTCAGCGACTACCCCGGTGTAAGGCCCAGGCTCTGCAACACACACTTGGTGTTTAATCGTACTTATACTTGTGTTTAATTCGCCACTTAAATTACCTAGCTTAAGCATATGATAGCCAAACATACGCGGCAGCCACTGCTCCATCTTACGTTCAATATCTGCACGCAAATAATCCCCATGAGGAAACTGCTGCCACGACAGTGGTTTGGGTCCTTCTTGAAAACTCAGGGCTGGTTTCATTTTTTGAGCTCGTTATACTATGCGATAAGTGTCACTTTATAGAGCAATTTACCATGGTGCAAGTCAAAGCAATTAAAGCCTTTTCTGATAATTACATTTGGTGTTTAACTACCGATAACAGTAACCAAGCATGGGTAGTCGATCCTGGCCAAGCACAGCCCGTATTAGCGTATCTAGCTGAGCACGAACTTACGCTTGGTGGGATTTTAATTACGCATCATCACTACGACCACACTGATGGCGTAGCTGCATTAGTTGGCGCCTATCCAAATATATCGGTTTATGGCCCCGCGAATAGTCCATTTAAAGGCATTACTCACTCACTTACTGATGGTCAAAGCATTAGCGTACTTAATATTAACTTTACTATTTTAGCGACGCCTGGGCATACACTTGATCATATTTGCTATACAAATGATGAACTTGCTTTTACAGGCGATACATTGTTTAGCGGTGGATGTGGGCGCCTATTTGAAGGCACGCCAAAGGAAATGTGGGAATCGTTTAATAAACTAAGAGAGTTGCCTGCAAGCTGTAGTGTGTATTGCACGCACGAATACACGCAAGCTAATCTTGCCTTTGCCAAAGCGGTTGAACCACGCAACCCAGAACTCCTTGCGTACAGTAAAAAAGTAAATGAGTTACGCAGTAATAACCAAATTTCCCTACCAACTTCTATTGGACAGGAGCTAAAAATAAATCCATTTATGCGTAGCGATTTGCCAACCATTACAGAGTTAGTGCCAGAAAAATTCATCTCGGTTACAAAAAACAATGAACCTTGGGGAAACTTTGCTAGTCTGAGAGAGTTCAAAGACAATTTTTAATGCAAAAACTAATACTTTAATATTTATTTTATTAGAATCATTAACTTAAGATATAGTGATGATTCTATTTCTGCGTTTTAAAAAGTCATAAAGTGGCAATGTTAACTCATAACAGGTAGTATTCGCCGAGTTTTTTACCCGATGTATTGGTATTTATGAATAAATCTCCCCTATTAGTAGCCTTGGCGTTAGCGCTAAGTGGTTGTCAAACTGTGGCAACTCTAGACTCAGACTCTCAAGTCGCCACGCAAGCAAACCAACAACTCGAAGGCGCAAGTCCTAACGACATTAACAATGCATTGATGGTAAACGCACAATATCAGCAAGTTGACCCTGATGAGCAAGCAGCTCCCGTATTTGATGATGTATGGGAGCGAATTCGCTACCAACTTTCTATCGAAATACCGCAAAACCGCCCTGTTGTTACTGAACGTAATTATTACGCTCGCCACCAAGCCTATTTAGATCGTATTTCTAAACGTGCAGAACCTTACTTACACTTTATTGTTGAGGAAGTAGAAAAGCGCGAAATGCCAATCGAAATTGCACTACTTCCTATTGTAGAAAGCGCATTTGACCCATTTGGATACTCTAATCGCAGTGCGTCGGGCATTTGGCAGTTTATGCCTGCAACTGGTGAGCGATTCGATTTAAAACAAAACTGGTGGTACGACGGTCGTCGCGACATCGTGCAATCGACTCGCGCAGCACTTGACTACTTATCGTATTTACACAAAACCCTTGAAGGCGATTGGCTAAATGCGATTGCTGCTTACAACTCGGGTGAAGGGCGCTTGATGCGCGCTATTAAAAAGAATCGTAAAAAGCATTTACCTACCGATTTTTGGTCTCTTGATTTACCAAGTGAAACAACAGCCTACGTACCAAAGTTATTAGCACTTGCCGATTTATTAAAACGCTCAGATGATTTTAACGTTACATGGCAACCAGTAATTAATGCACAAGTGGTTGAAGTAGTTGATGTTGGCTCGCAAATAGATTTAGCGCTTGCTGCTGATATGGCTGATATGACGCTTACTGAGCTATACAGATTAAACCCTGGTTTTAATCGCTGGGCAACTGATCCTAATGGCCCTCATTCTTTATTATTGCCTGTTGATAAAGCAGAGGAATTTAGTCAAAAACTAGCAAACACTGATGTTAAAAACAGATTACGCTGGCAGCGTTATATTGTGGCTCGAGGCGACAGCTTATCGGTAATTGCCAAAAAGTTTACAACAAGCTCAAGTGCAATCCGATCGCTTAATAAACTCAAATCAAATACGATTAAAGTAGGCCAAGAGTTATTAGTCCCCCTTACTGATGGCGCTATAAATAGCGAACATTTACCAAAGCAGATGCGTTTAGCTGCTAATAAAGCAACTCGCACAAAGCTTTCGCACACAGTTACAAGTGGCGACACGTTATGGGACATTAGCCGTGAATATGACGTAACTATGGATGAGTTAACTAAATGGAATAAGCTAAAGAAAAACTCTGTGTTGCGCCTAAATCAAAAACTAACTGTGTATAAGTCAGCTAATAAACCACAAGCAACAGCAAGCACCAACCGTACTATTACATACAAAGTACGCCGAGGTGATTCACTGGCACGTATTGCGTCTAAGTTTAATCTAAGCGTTAACGAAATTATTAAGTGGAATAATTTAGCAGGTCAAAAATACTTACAACCTGGCCAAAAGCTAAAACTTAAAGTAGATGTCAGAAGTAGTTAATTTATAAAACTATATTAAAAGTAAAAAGGAGCGCATGCGCTCCTTTTTCAATACTTTAATATTAAAGATTAAGCAGGTAGTTTTTCTAGCCATACCTTTAACCAAGGCTCGGCTACCGGCCATGGTTCAAAATCTTCACATGCATCTATTTCTAGGCGGTTGCCCACAGGCTTTGCTTGTAAATCGCGTAGTAACTCGTCAAAGCTACGTCCTGCGCCACAAAATGTATCGCCGTAACATCTGTCACCCATTGCAATTACACCAAACGGTTTATCGGTAAGCATTGGGAAAGTGCTATTCATTGCAAAGTACAATCCTGCCAAATTACTCGGTACATCACCTTGGCCTGTTGTGGAGGTAACAATTAAAATATGCGATGCATTTTTTATATCATCAAGTGATGCTTCAGTAATTAGCGTTGCAGTATGACCCGCTTGCTCAATTGTGGCTGCAACTTCATCGCTTAAACGCTCTGCACCGCCATTAACGCTGCCTACAAAAATACTAATATGTGCCATTAATAATCCTTTTCTTGCTTTGGCCAACCTAGCTGCTTACATATTTCAAGCATGTCTTCACCTAGTGGCGCTTTAATTGTTACTGATTCATTACTATAAGGGTGCACAAAACTAAGCTCTGTTGCAAATAACATTAAGCGTCTTAGTTCAAAATGATCTCTAAAAAATTGATTATGCTGATTATCACCGTGATTTACATCACCAATAATAGGCAGTGATAAGTGCTTTAAGTGTCTGCGAATTTGATGCTTGCGCCCTGTTTTTGGAAAACACTCAACTAACGAGTAACGTACTGTTGGGTACTTACCAATAGGAATAGGCAGTGCAGCTTGGTGCAGACAATTAAACTGGGTTTGCGCTTCTTGCGGTGCTTTATCTTGATCTGCAAACTTATCGGCTATTTTATCAAGTTCTTCTTTAAGTGGTTTATCTAAAAATACCGATTCTGGCGCAAAACCACGCACTAAGGCCAAATAGCGCTTAGCAATGGTACCTTCAATAAATAGCTGGTTCATATCGCGAGCTGCTTCAGAGCTCAGTGCAAACAGCAATACGCCCGACGTAGGTCTATCGAGCCTATGTACTGGAAATACATGTTGCCCTAGCTGGTCACGCAACATTTGCATAGCAAACTGGGTTTCGTGTTTATCTAAAAACGAGCGATGCACTAATAAACCTGAAGGCTTATTTATAGCCACATAATTTTCATCTTGATACAAAATAGTCAGCTCGCCATATTCAATAGGCGCTGGACGCTCACTCATTTGGTTCTCCTAAAAAGGTATCAAGGGCTGTTAGTAATTCAATTATTTCATCACTCCCTGCTTTATTCACAAGTGTCATTTGCGCCATAGGCGCAATAGCAAAGTTACGTGGCAGTGGTTGCTTGTGCGTTATTAATTTTTGTACTTTATCAATAAATACAAATTGTAACCACTGCTCAAATGTCATTGTATCGTGACAAAAAGGAGTATTTGAAAGCAGTGCATCAGCGTCTATTGGCTCACTTTGCCAAAGCTGATGCTTTTTTAAAAGTGCCGTTAACTGCACTAAATAAGTTTGGGTTTGCTGGTACATAACCACCCTCTTTTATATATGTAATGCAATTATACCCTGTTCCCTCATAGGCGGCTATGGCGTATAATTGATGTAATTTTGCAGTAAAAACAGTTGAGAAAACAATGAGTGATCAAATAGCTACATTAGGTCAGCTTTTAGATGGTGCGGGTACTCAGTGGCGTGCTTTTGATATTGGCAGGCATATTACTAAACTTGATAAAAAACAATTTTTAGCTATTGAACAAGCTCAAGTGCCTTACCCTTATCCTCTTGCTGGTCATGCTTGGCTAGCTATTCAATTTTGGGATACTAAAGCCAGTAAAGAACCTTATGTATGGTTTTTAAAGTTTCCACTAGACGAGCAAAGTATACTTGTAAGTGCTAGTCGCGATCATTTTGCTGATATGATTATTCAAGCCCTAGGCACTGAAATTACAGGTGAGCAAGCCGATGGAAAGCTTGATAATAACCCTTATGTTTTTACGCCAAACGCAAATAAATTAGCGGCATTTAATGCCCAAGTAAAAGTACTATTAAAACAGCCTGCATCGCAGTATTACGAGCATGCACAATTATACTTTAGCGGTAAAATTGGTTTTGATAATTGGCAAAGTGTTGCACTGCAGGGTATTGCCGATTTTGCACTACGCTTAGACAGCGATACAAACTTAAGTAATCTTCAAAAAGCATGGGCGCATTTACCCATTGAAGTACTGCAACCACTCAGTGCCATGCTTGAACACGTTGAAATACCAACATCAATGAGTGAGTTACTTGTTAATTACACACAGGCCGCAATTAGTAACAACGACACAGTGGCTATAACCGCAGCACTAAGATCTGCATCAAAAGGTCAAGCTCAAGGGCTATGCGCTCAATTAGTTGATAATGTATTAAGCTCACCGGTGGGACAAGACTCTGATGTATTATTAACAATAGCTGGACGGTGTTTTAAGCAATTAGAGAACCCTGAACGCTTACATGTATTTATGGATAATTGCGCACATCATCAAAAAATTGAAGAATTGTTTCCAAGTGTTTTTGCTGACTTAGTTGCAATACCGACTATTCGCCCGCATTTATTAGGCTTATTACGTAAAGAAAATCGTAGCGAAACCCTCGCGCGTGCAATTGGAAGGTTATTCTCTTAAATGGCAAGTTTATGGACGTTCATACTTATTGGTAGTGTAATTTACTTATTTTGGCTTAACCGAAAGGTTGCTGAAGCGGCGAACGTTCATGCTAAACGTCAAAGTGAGCAACTGCAGGTGCAGTTGATGAGTGTTGCATGCACAAAACGCCGCTTTGGTTTTTTAAAGAACGGCAAGCCAGGCATCAAAAGCGAATTTATATTTGAGTTTTCAAGCGATGGTGAAAATGCTTATCAAGGTGTGTTAATTATGGAAAATGAGTTTTTGAAAAGTGTGGTTGTTCCGCCGCATAAAATATAAAGCTTATACTTTGAAGGAATTTGTTTTGATTTAATAAACTTAATTCAGCACAAAAAACTAAGGCGTAACTAAAGTTACGCCCCAATTGGACTGCATCCTGCTAGATATCCATTATCTTAAATCCGTATTATCATCCCCTGAACGAGTAAACAACCTTGTTTACCCTCACATTGCATCCTGCAATATCCATAGCCACCTTGGCAAACCCACGAAATCTATCGTTTGGCTACATACCGTAGCATCATCCTTGGTAATCCTTTTAAGTAGCTCCTGCCACTTATTGCATCCAGCAATATCCATAGCCATCTTGGCAAACCCACGAAACCTATCGTTTAGCTACATCCCGTAGCATCATCCCTGGTAATCCTTTTAAGTAGCTCCTGCCACTTTTTGCATCCTGCAATGTCCACTTGCCATCTTGGCCGTCCTGCGTAAACTAACGCTCCTGCTACTTCCTGTAGCGCCATCCGTGATTATCCTAAAGTAACTCCTAGCTACTAAGTGCTTCATGCACTTCCTTATTCTTCCTTGTATCCGTTTTAGCTTATCCTTTATGCTTCCTGCTAGCGTCTGCTATGTTGCCTATTCCGTATCCTTGGCAGTTACTCAATCATTGAGCTATGTCGTCTTGACAAAGAGAAGTTTAAAGCAATCAGGGGGGAGAAATAGGACTTAACATTAAATAAATAAACGTCACAAAAATGAAAAATAAAAATAGACTTTAAATAACAATAGCTTGAATGAAAAAAGGCTACTTATTAATAGCCTTTAACTGAGAATGCTCACGACAATGTAAGATATATCTCACGGTCTTATGTCCGTTTGGGCGCATTGGCTTACATTATAATTTTAAATAGTTGGCTCAATTATTGATTTAAACAGTAACTCGCCCTCTACTTGGTTAAAAGTAAGGTGTTTAAATGCTTCAAATTTTTCGGTTTTAAAAAATTCAATGTGTTCTTTGCGCGTTACAAATACAGCCATCCCCGTTGACTCAGTGTTACATTTAACTAAATCATCAAGCCCTCGTAGTAAGTAACGACCAAACCCTTGCCCATGAAAATGCGGATCTACGGCAATAAAAGCTAAAAAGTAGTAATTGCCTTTCTCTTTAAGGGCATCTCTAATTGTTTGTTCTTTATCTATTAATTGATTTGTTTGTAAGTAGCCCGCACTCAGCATTAATTTTAAACGCCAGTGCCAATAACGCTGCGCTTGTAATTGGCTATTAGATTCAAATACACACGCTACTGCTTTTAATTTATCGTTGCGGTATAAACCAATTAATGGCTGCTTTTCTTGCCAAAAACTACTGAGCTCTTCGCGAATTAATGAGCGTAATTTTTTTTCGTAAACTGATTTATTTTCGTCATTGTAGCTAAGCATGTTTAGTAATACAGGATCGTCATGGTAAGCCTGATAAATTAAGCTCGCTGCAGTGCTAATATCTTCTGCGGCTAAATACTGTACGCTGAACGTATCAGCTGGTGTGGTTACACTCATTGTATTTCCTTTATTATTTTAGCTATAGACTGTTTAACTTTATACCTAACTATATACCTAAAATTATTAACCGTAAATTCAGCGAGAGTTTAACTAGCTAGGAGTAGAGTTAATCCTTAGAATAAGTTTTCATTTAGTTAATACCAATTGCATTAAATGAGTGTTCTATTATAGCGCTAGGAAAATAGCACAATAACAAGGCGAAAATTATGACATATAGTTGTTCTATATGAATAATTTTTAACGCAGTAAGTGAGCTATTTAATACGCTAGAATGGTCATGTTTTTAATAAAACTGGTATAAGGAGCAATATCATGGATACGACTAAACACGACATCAATACACTATTTGCACAACTTGGATTACCTAATTCTGATGAACAAATAGATGCATTTATCGCCTCACATGAATTGGAAGACACAACGCTACTCCAAGAAGCTTCTTTTTGGGATGAAGCACAACAGCACTTTTTAGCTGAATCGCTTGCACAAGACGGTGATTGGTGTGAAGTAATTGACGAGTTAGATGTACGCATTCGTCAAAGTAAGTAACTTTATTTAATGTACCCTCCCTTATTTATTGCTAACATAGCATCTGCGCAGCATTTATATGCTGCGTATTTATTTTATTAAAGAGTTATATATCTAATGAATTCAGTTGTATTTGATGCAATTAAAGCCCTTCTTGATGAAGGCAAAACCCCTACTGTAGCACTAACTAAAAGCCGTTTGGCGCAACCGGTTCCTATGCCGATGATTATTGCAGCAGTAAGCCAATATAAAAACAATCCTGATTCAATTAATAACTTCATGAGAAACCCACAGCAGTCAGATAATACTGAGCTTAAAACAAGTCAATTAGATAGAATTGAGCAAAAACTCGATAAACTTCTTGCGCTGCTAGAACAAAAATAATTTGAGACCATAAATGTTCGTTGTTGATTTAACTTTTGATTGCTACCAAGACACCACCTTAGAAAAAGCCGAACAGGCAATAAATCGCTTAGTAAATGCACTGCGTTTTAATGGTCAAATAATGGGTGAAGAGTTTCCAACCGTTTTAAAAGACGGCTTTTTTATTACCCGCGTTATGTGCCCGACCGAAGATGCAATGCACCCATTACATAACAGCCCGTTTGTTAAGCACAGTATCGAAAAGTTACATAGTGCAGGGCTACTTGCGCCAAAAGTGAAAGTGATTGGACAAGATATTCATTCCAACGGCGCTGATTGCTGTAAAGAACCATCTAGTTATATTTTATACACAACCTATGTGCATACGTGTAGCCCGCTTTATTGTGGTGATGACTTTTTGCCTGTGCCGCTATTTCGTATTCCGGCAATTGCTAATGGTGACTATAAAACGCTTATAAAATGGCAAGAAGACTGGCAAGCCTGCGATCAAATTCAAATTAACGGCGCAACCCGTTGTGAATTCCCGGCACTTGAAGAAATATCGAGTATTAAAAGCGACTTATATAGACGCGGAAAAGACATAACAAAGCGAATTAGTTTTTTAACTAAAAAGCCAACCTATTATTATTTATACCGTGTAGGTGGCGTAGATAAAGCGTCTGAACTTGAACGAAAATGCCCTAGTTGTAATGGCGACTGGAAATTACCTGAATCGTGGTTTGGGTTATTCGACTTTAGGTGTGAGCCCTGTGGCTTAGTGTCTAATATATCGTGGGATTTTCAGTAGTTACACTAAATTAATGAGCAACAATAGCTTGGTGCTAACTGCACCAAGCTATTGTTGAATAGACTTTAAACCTCTAATGCCTTTAAAAAAGCATTAATGTTGGGAGCAAGTACATGGTGTGTGTTTTTGCCAACATGCTCTAAACATACTTCACCAGTGTGCACCAAAACACTCACTAGTAAATCATCTTGATCTGTTAAACCAATAAATACTGTTTCTGGCTGCTTGAGCTTGCGTTTCATTAAAACGTGACCCGTTATATTTTGCTGTAACAAATTAAAGTCTTCTTCGTTCCATGCTTGTAGTAATTCAACCTGATGCCCATCAATACTTGCTGAAATGCTTCCACCGTACATATTCCCATATAGCTCGCTAAGCTCTTTTGGAAACTCAAGCTCAAGTGCACTGGCTAAATCATTAAGCGAACCTGAAGGTTGCTGACGCGCGCCCTGCCATTGAATGTTACCTTGCTCGTCAACCTCACCAACTTCACATGGGCTTGGCCATTGATCGTCGTGTGTAATAAGTGGGTACTTTGCAGTGTTTTTAAGGGTATTTTCGCTAAATTTTTGATGAAGTTGTTCTATAAGCAATGCAACAGACATACTGTGAAACTCATTTAAATTAGATATAATGTTCCCATTGTAACTATTTAAGAGCAAACATGACAGATTACAGCAATTCTCCAGACCTTAAAGGTAGCGTATTAGGCCAATCTACTGAGTATGTCGATGTGTACACGCCAAGCTTGCTTTTCCCTATTGCGCGCAAATTAAATCGTGATGCTTTAAATATTGACGAAGCAGAGCTGCCATTTAAAGGCCAAGACATTTGGACAGGTTACGAGCTTTCATGGTTAAACATTAAAGGTAAACCCCAAGTTGCCGTGGCCTTATTTACCTTTGAGTGCCAAAGCAGCCATATTATTGAGTCAAAGTCGTTTAAACTTTATTTAAATAGCTTTAACCAAACCCGATTTGAAAGCATTGATGTAGTAAAACAGCATTTAATTGATGATTTATCAAACGCGGTTAACAGCTCTGTCAAAGTGACTTTATATAATCCTGATGATTACAATTGCTTACCCTGTACAGCGCTGCCAGGTGAATGTATTGATGATTTAGATATTGAAATTAATAATTACGATATTGATGCTAATTCACTTAAAGCAAAAAATGATGAAGTAGTTACTGAAACGCTCTACAGTCATTTACTCAAGTCAAACTGTTTAATTACCTCCCAGCCTGACTGGGCAAGTGTGATTATACGATACACAGGCGAGCAAATATGCCGCGAGTCGTTACTGCGTTATTTAATTTCGTTTAGAACGCATAACGAATTCCATGAGCAGTGTGTTGAGCGTATTTATAGCGATTTAACCACGCAACTTAATATTAAAGAGTTAGAGGTTTACGCGCGTTATACTCGTCGCGGCGGGCTTGATATAAACCCGTATCGCTCTACGCACTATAACGATACGCCATTTGCCGTTAAAATTAATCGTCAGTAGGTTATTTTACACTGGAATATTAGGGTCTGTTGACCTTTCAAGGTTAAATTTGCAGCAGTCTGTTTGGTATTTAGGCAAGGCATAGCCTAAATAAAGTGGTTGTTCCCCATAAATAGGCGATAACGTAGCATTAATGCCAAACAGGAGTTGCCCAAAGAGTTCTGCCTAGGGGCTATTCACTCTTTGTTGCTCGGTTTTTACTTATTCTTACATGGATGTAAGCCAGTAGAATAACGCAGGAGCAGTTATCGAGCCCACTAGGTTACAAACCTCGCGCCGCGATTAAGTAGCCCCTAGATTGAACAAATTTTAATCCACAAAGATCAACAGACCCTAGTATTAAAAAAGGAGCCTAAGCTCCTTTTTACATTCTTTAATTAATACCAATTCCATTAAGTATGTGATCTAAATTTTACGCAGAAAAAACAATTCAGTTCTAGGCGTAAATTGATGTAAATGGTTGTTCCCTTTGCGAAATTTACAACAAAGAAATGGGTTGTTTTAGCAAGTAAAATAGATCAGCTATTTATTGGAATTGGTATAACTTCGCGCTTAGTAGGTATGGGCATACCACACACATCAACGTAGTTATGTGCTTTAACAAACCAAGGTTCAACACGGTTTTTACGAGCACTGATTAAGTTTTTAAACACAGCTGAGTTTGTTTTCATCACTTTAAATATACTTTTATCGCTTTGGACATCGCCAAGGACTTGTATATTGGTAATTGGGTTAAATGCTTTTCCCTCAGTTGGTGTACGCGCTAACCGGTTAAAATGCTCTATACCTTCGAGCACTCGACCAAACACCGTAATATTTTTATCAAGGTAGCGCGGGCCTTGACCTATCGTTACAAAAAACTCCGTGCTCGCACTATTTATATCGTTATCGCGCGCCATGGCAAACACGCCACTACAATGCACTTGCCATGTTTGCGTATGTGCTGAGTTTTGAGCTACTGCAAAGCCGTTTAAAAAGCCAGTAACTGGTGCATATCCGTCGCCATTTAGCTCAGTAATTAAAAGTGGCTTGTTTGTTGTTGAATAAAACTCAGCAGGGACTGTTCTATCCGCTGTTTTAATTAATTTTTTACCCGAGCTGTCGCCACCTTGCGCTACAAAACCTTCAACAAACCGATAAACGCTGGTATTTTTATAAAACCCTTCTCGTGCTAACTTTTTAATGTTTTGAACGTGCTTTGGGGCAAGCAGTTCATTAAGCTCAATGTACGCATCGCCTGTTGGCAGCGTTATCTTTAAAATATTTTGAGCGTCCACCACTCGCCAGTCATTGTCTGTTGCACTAGCAATTACTTCACTCGCGCTCAATAAAGGTAGCTCTTGATTAACAACATCATTGCCAAATTGTTGAGCACAACCGCTTAATAAAACACTAAGCAGAGCTGGTAATATAATTTTTTTCATCACTCATATCCTTATAATTATTATAGTTTTGGTTATTCCCAGTCAAACTTATATAGCACATCAACATTTTGGTATAGGCCGCTCGTTATTTCTATGTATAACTGTGAAAGTAACTGATATCGCACAGCCACCTCACTGAGCGAATCAAATACACCCACGCTATATTTAACTTGTAAGCTGGGTGCTACGTAACCTGATATTTCTACTTTGGTGCTATCGCCACTACCAGATGAGCTTAAACTTACATCTGATAACCCAAAGGTTTCACCCACCTTAGAAACAACCCCTTCGCTGCGGCTAACCCCTTGAGAAAGTAATAACTGTGTGAGCATAGCATCGCTTGACGAACTTTCCCCGTCACCCAAAGGTTGGCCATTAAGTAAATATGCAAGTGCTTGAGCTTGATCCATCGCAGGCTCAGAAAATATTTTGAGCGTTGGTTGTTCAACATTTCCCGTGAGCGTGACCCCTGCAATGACTCCATTTGCAGTGGTATCTGGGTTACGTATAGCTTTTATATTCAAAAATGGTTGTTCAATTGAGCCGCTAAAACCGACTTGCCCGGTGCTGATTATTAAGTCTTGCCCAAAGGCTAAGTAAGTACCTTCAATTAAGTTAAGCTCACCTGTGGCTATAATTGGCGCCCCCTGACTCATTTTTATCGCTAAATCACCCGCAACTTTTGATTCCAAGCCAAACGATTCTACTTTTACATCGTTTTTAACAATCACTTTTAAATCTATGTCGTAATCAAACGGGACTTTTTCGGTAGCTTCAGTTTTTTGATCAACAATAATTTCATCATCGCTAACTTGCACCGCCCCCTCAGGGAGCTCTTCAATCATTATGCGACCGTAAGGCACAACTACCTCACCAACAAGCTTGAGTGCATTATTAGCCAAACCTATTTTTAAGTCTGGCGATACTTTAAAAGTAACTCCCTGCTGCGCGCGAACATAAAACTGCTCGCCAACTACAGCAACATTTACAGCAGGCTGCGCACCTTGCCAATCAACATCACCTGTTAGGTTTATTTTACCGCCCTGATTGTCGTTTAAGTTGCCTTTTATTGTGGCTGTTGTTTTATCAAACAATACGTTTATGTTTGATTTTTGCAGCGCTATAGGTAGTTGCTCGCCCTCTAAACTAATATCGCTAACGTTAAGCTCGCCATTTAATAAAGGATCTTTTAACGTACCTGCTAACGCGACTTTCCCACTAATATCACCTTTTAACTGCTCGAGAGTTTCAAGAAATGGTTGTAAGTCTGAAAGGAGTATTTTATCTATATTAATGGTGCCATTAAGCGCTTGAGTATTTTGTATATCGTCGATATTAATTTGTGTATTTATTTTACCAAGTACACTTGATTCTAAGTTAGCTTCAAGCTTGCCAATTTGAGAATCCGAAAATGCACTAATACTTAACGTTTCGATAGGTAATTTGAAACGATCTTCATCAGAGATTAAAACCGCAGTTAAATCGCTAGAATCGATATTTGCACGTAATGTTTTAAGTGCACCGCCATGCCAATTAAGTGCAACATCGCCAGCAATATTACCGCGAGTCCGAATATTCTCAGGCAAAAAGTGCTTAAGCTCTTCAAGTGCTAAGTTACTTAATTTTGCATTTAACTGACCAAGTTCTTTTGTTTGAGCTAGCGTGTCTATACATAATTCACTTTGCTCAGATGCCCAACAATGCGCGCTTACATTAAAGTCGCTGGTTTGAGTATTAACCATAATGGCAATATTTTTAGTGTTACTAAAGCTTAGCTTTTTATCACTAAGTGTTATATTGCTAAGCTCGCCATTCCAAGTGGTATTATTAATTTTGCCATTAACTTCCAGCTCTACACTGCCTTGCTCGGCATCTACTGATGCCGTAAGTTGGTGATCAGTTTTATCGCCGCTGGCATCAATTTTAACGCTATTAATTTTTTGGTCGGCCACAAGCGCCGAACCAACACTTACCGATATATCCGTTTGCCAATCGGCAGCGGTATCTAACTGCCCTTTTACTGATAATTTATTAATGTTTATTTCATCAAAAATAAAGCGATCTAGTATTAACGCTAAATCAACAGAGGGCGTTAATCGCTCACCTCTCACTTTTAAATTTGCGTTGCCATCAGCAGTAAATGGAATATTAGCTTTTTCATCACTTTTTAGCGTTACTTTGCCATCAACCTGCCAAGTATCATCAACTTGTCCGCTTAGTACTAACTTATTGGTGCCGCTACTTAAATAAAAGCTATCAATGTTCGCTTTTAACGTATTGTCGAGCTTAAAGTTTGAAGCAAATTCTAGTGGTACATCGTTAAGTAATCCGCTTAACTTTGTATTATTCATTTGTAACTGCCACGCATCAGCTGCGGCATTAAACGAGCCTTTAAACTGCCCTGAAATGTCACTAGTGACAGCGTCAGTTAAGTACTGCGCTTTTAAGTTAGCAAGCGTGCCATTAAAGCTAGCCTGTATTCCTTTTTGCCAATCAACATTGGCTTTTATAGTTGCACTGCTTTCGTTCGCTTTTATGCTTAGCGCTTGTAATGTTGCTTTGGTGAGACTGCCTTTTAATTGGGTCTTTAAGTCAACAGCTGGGTAAGCGCCTAGTTGGCTATTCGCCTGCAGGCTAAGCTGATAGTCGTCAGCATTACCTTGTGCGTTAAGGTTAACATTTCGTACTTTAAGCTCATTACTTTGTGCATCAATAAGCCACTGCTTAATTTTGCCATTTAACTCAAACGGGTAGTTTTTTTGCTTTAAATTTGCTGTTGCCGTTAAATTAAGTGGATATTGCCCCTGTGTTTCTAAATTTAAGTTTAGGTTTGATAAGTCGCCACCTAGCTCCAAGTTAGCTTGGTGTTCATCACTTTGTAAAACAACACTCCCTTTTAAAGGTAAGTTTCCTGCAAGCTCAGCGTTAAGATGTGTATTGAGCTGCCACTGTTCATACTTTGCTGAGAATGACTCTAAATTAACAGCCGCATCTTCTACATTTAACCGCAGCGCTATATTTTCAATAATATGCTGGGCTTCGCCTTGTTCTATCGTAACTTCAGCTATTTCAAAGTCCTCAACGACTAAATCAAGTGGTGAAGTAAATTCTATATTAGGCAAAGCAGGTAGATGCGTTAAAGGCGCTTGAGCATTTTGCGCAGTGTGTGTTTTCGCGTCTTGTTCTTGCTCTTTTAAAGCAATCAGTATGGTAGGGATATTTAGGCTTTTAACCGTGAGCTTAGAGCCCTCTGCTTTTGCTGAGAGTTTAAAGTTATCCACACTTGCGCTTGCGCTTGGGTGCTCTAGAGTAAATTTGTTTATCGCAATATTTTTTACAGCAATATTAAAAGGTAAGCTGATTTTTTCAAGCGGCTCTGTCGGGGCTTCTTCTTGTGATTCTGCAGTTTTTGGTAACGTTAAATCTATAGATTTAGCACTTAAGTTATCTATACAAATCCCATCGCATTGCCACCAAAACAAATCAACTTTCAATTGTTGAGCATTAAAATCCAAGCCATTGCTAGTAAAGCGTACATTAAAGGCATCATTATAAATAAAACGGCCATCTTTAATTTCAATATGTAGGCCATCTACGGCTTTGTTTGCACTATAGGCAATAAATTGATTACCGGGTGCGGTAAATAACAAACAAAATAGTGCAACAACTAACGTGACAAAAATAGCACTTACGGCGGCTGTTATCTTTTTTAATACTGACATTAAATTTCTGGCCCTATGGTAATACTTAAACGTGTGCTTTTACTTTCTTTTGTTAATCCCCAAGCGTGATCTATACGCACAGGGCCAACGGGTGTTAAATAACGAAAACCAAAACCAGCGCCTACTTCAAAGTCATCAGAAAAATCATTCGTCGCAGTACCACCGTCAACAAATAAAGCCACGCGCCAGTTTTGAGCAAACTGATAGTTGTACTCTATTGTACTGGTTAGTAAGTATTTACCACCGATGAGGTCGCCATCATCATTTTCTGGCGATATTGATTGGTACGCAAAACCACGAACACTTTGATCGCCACCTGCGTAAAAACGCAGTGAGTAAGGTACGTTTTCAATATCATCAACTAGCATTGCACCTACATTTGCTTTTAAAAACACTAAATGCTTATCTAAATAAGTACGTAACCATGCATGTTGCATTTGCACCCTAATCAAATTAGTACTCGAAAGTACATCATCTAAACCAAACTCAGCAGATATAAGCCACTGCTCTCCCCAATAAGGAGTCGTGCCGCCTTTTGATTTTTTGCGCGCGTAGCTAATGCCGGGCATTAACATTTCGGTGCTTTCTTCAGGCTCATCACCAATGCGATAAGTTTCTTGGTCGCGGCGTAAAAATGCAGTACGCACCCACTTATTTTCGGTCAACCATTGTCGCTGAACTTGCCCCGTGAGTATTTCACTGTAAGTGTCGTTTGTTAGTTCATCTTCTAACTTGTAGCCAACAGAGAAACGCCATAAATCATCATTAGGATCATCAACTGGAATTGTATAGGCCATGGAAATATCTTGCTGTTTTTGTGCCACGTTTAGATTAGTTTCGAGGTAATGGCCGTCTTCTGTGATCCACGGTTTACTCCATTTAAAACGCACTTTGGGTCCTAAGTCAGTGCTATAGCCGCCACCAACTTCATAGCTATTAGCGGGCTTAGGGAGTACATCTACTTTAATAGGAACTTGGCTATTTTGACGTGCTGCAATGTCAGCATAAACACGCACACTTGCGAAATAAGGGGTGCTTGATAGATCTAAATTATAATCAGCAATATGTGTTGATTTATAAGGTTGGCCCTGCGAGAAAGGCGCTATAGAGCGTATGTATTTTTCAGCGGGTGTATTAGTGGCAATTTGTATATTGCCAAACTGATACCTGACTCCGGTATCAATAACAAAAGTAATAACAGCACTATTTTTTTTAACCGACACTTCTAATTTACGTGCTGGCCACTTAGCATCAAAATAACCAAGTTCTAATAGCATTGATTCTATTTTTTTATGGGTTGAGTCGTATTTACCATGATTTAGAACATCGCCTTGTTTTAAGCTGATGTTGTTAATTAATGCCTGTAATTGGGTATCGCTTTGGCCATCCCCATTTAAAGTAATGTTAATTGCTTCTATACGAGTTGCAGGCCCTCGCTCAACTTTAACGATTAATTCACTGTCGTCTTTATCAAACTCAACTTCAACGGTTGGGCTGTAGTAACCAAGTGCTTTGATACTATTTTGTACTTGCTTTTGAGCATAGCGGCGAAGTGTACGGGTTGGCTTCTCACCAATTAATTGCTTGAGGTAAAGGGCTACGTTACTTTCTAAATCACCATTTAACCCTTTAATTTCGTAATCTTCTATGACTTTTTCTGCCGCATAGCTATTTGTCGCAATTAAAGCGATCACAACACACATGCAACGTAAAAACTTAATAAACAAGTAAATATCCTTACTTTTAATATCTTAAATACACAGTTAACGAATTAAGGGCATATTAGCATAGCCATAATGAGCAACACATTAACTTAATGACAATCTAAGGTGATAAATTATGTATTGTATAAAGGTTGATATAATGAAAATTAGTACGCGTTAGGACAATATTTTAGTTACAATAGTGCCTACGAATACAAAATTAATTTTAAATGAGTTTTTAATGCAATTCCCTGATGATGATAACGGCCAACTTTTAGCCGAAATAGCTGCTGCTGGCATTGATTTAAATAAAATGCACCAAGTCGATTTTTTTATCTTATTTGAACAAGAAGCCGATGCTGAAAAATTTGCTAAAGAAATAGTCTCTGATGCATTAGTTCAAAACACTGAGCTTGGAAAATGTAAAGACACTGGCGTTTGGGAAGTAATCACTCAAGTACAAATGGTGCCAGAGCACACCCTTCTTGGACAAGCCGAGCAATACATTGAAAGCATTGCTAACAGCTTTAATGGATACGGTGACGGTTGGGGATTGATGGATGATGACGAGGCTTAATTGCCTTTTAATCTAATGTACTCGATCAGTTAAGCTTATCGGCTTAACTGATTTGCTTTTCTAAAATTCCCTTTATAGTCAAATAGCTTGTCTGCCACTTTCCAACCATACTTTTTACTTTTTCGTGCAATAACAAAATCCGGTGGTACTAATTCAAATTGTGCTTTTACTACTTGCTCTGCAGTTTTAAAGTCTATCGGTGTTTGCCCAAGCCCCACGCGTTGACCAAATTGCTTATTAAATATAAATTGCCCGCCTTTATTTGCCAGGTTATATACCTCATCGCAACTTGTGCCATCTTCATCAAAATACGTTATTTTAAAGAGCTCATCTTTAATTTGAGTTACTGATAAACCACTACAACGAAGTACAAGTGCGTCTTTTAGGTTTAAGGCATTACGTAATTTATCATCAGGATCGGCCATTACCGCGCCGCAATCGTGGCATTTACGTGCAGCAATATCATTTTGGGCACCGCACTGCTCACACTCTTTAAACCTAAAACGATAATCGCACTGCTCTTTATGCCCATCATCATCTTCTAACAGCCCTTTACAGCGCCTGCCAAAGTGCTCTATTACTTTTCCTGCGGAATCAGTTTTACCCCAAAATATATTTGCAAAACCACAGCCAGGACAAAGTACCTGCACAGGTTCATTATCACTATCGCCTTTTTTATCGCCTACTTCTGGGTGAAATAAATTAAAACCATTGCCGGCATAATCGATTACTAAGCAATCTGTTTTTGATTCAGATAACCTGAGACCTCGCCCCACAATTTGTTGATATAAACTAACTGATTCTGTAGGTCTTAAAATAGCTATAAAATCGACGTGTGGCGCATCAAAGCCGGTCGTTAGTACCGATATATTAACTAGATACTTTAATTGCTTAGCTTTAAATTGCGTAATGATTTTATCGCGCTCATTGTTTGGCGTATCACCTGTTATAAGTGCGCTTTGATGAGCTGGCAAGTAGCTTAATATTTCCTGAGCATGCATTACCGTGGCTGCAAAAACCATAACACCTTCACGCTCTTCACTGTATTGAATAACTTGCTGTAATATAGCTTTCGTAGCGCGCTCACTGTTTTTTAAAAGCGCATTCATATCATTAGTCGTGTATTGCCCAAATGCATTACTATCTAAAGACGAAAAATCATAATGACTTATCGCTGCATCAACTTCGTTTGGCGGCGTTAAATAATTATGTTTGATCATATACCTGAGCGGCAATTCAAAAATACAACTTTTAAACGGACTTTCTTGAGTACCTTTAACAAAGCCATGATAATGATGATGGTATATCCACCCCGTTCCTAGCCGATAAGGTGTTGCTGTTAAACCCAATACTTTTAACTGAGGGTTATATTCTTTTAAACTGTTTATTACTTTACCATACTGACTTTTTTTATCCCCATTTACCCTGTGGCATTCATCAATAATAAGTAACGAATAATGCTCATTTAATTTATTTAAATTACGAGAAAGTGATTGCACACTAGCAAACGTAACTTGATGGTTTAATGACTTTTCTTTTAAACCTGCTGAAAATATACTCGCCTCTAAACCAAAACTTTTATATTTTTGCGAATTTTGCTCTACCAACTCTTTTACATGAGCAAGTACTAATATTTTTTGCTTAGCAATACGGGCAAGTTCAGCAATAACAAGGCTTTTACCTGCACCAGTTGGTAGCACAATAACGGCAGGATCATTACTCTTTCTAAAGTGTAAAACGGTGCGTTCTACGGCTTCTTGCTGGTAAGGTCTTAGTTTATAGCTCATGGGAAAACAAATAGGTTTGAGTAAGGAGATTTTAGCAAATAATAGCTGGGAGTTTTAAACTTTAATTATATTTTATTGAGGGGTAAACAAAAAAGAGAAGCCGAAGCTTCTCTTATATTTAGCTTTAGGCTAAAAATTTCTCAAGCTCAACACCTTCAAACGCTTTAGGACGACGGCCACGGCCTGTCCATTCAATAGTCTCACCATTAAGTTCCATACGGTACTTAGGCTTAACTTTGGTACGTTTGTCAGATGCTCCATCTTGTAAATCTTCTAGCGTAAGTCCTTTTTCTTTTAAAAGATCCAAAACTTCCTGTTTCGCTTTTTGCTGCTGGGTATATTTTGAAATTGCATCATTGATAAGCTGTTGAGCTTTTTCAAGATCCGTTAATGATGCTGTTTTAATAAAAGATCGGACTTCTTTCATTTATATCTCGCTAAATTGTGTGATTAGATTTATTTAAATATTCTTTTTTAGTATAAGGGTATTTTTCAAAAATAACTACGACACATAATTTATTAATGTATATAAAATTTATTTATAAAAAAACCGCGATTAAAATCGCGGCTTTTATCATTTTATATAAATAACAATTAGAACTTAGTAGTAAAGCTTAACTGGAAATAACGACCAGTAACATCATAAGCTTCACCAACTGTGTTTATACCTGATGCCCCACTTACTGAACTTTGGTTTGCTACAGGAGGTTGCTTATCAAAAACATTTCGAACTGACAAAGTAACGTCTGTTCCATCAGTGATGTTATAAGTACCTGATAGATCATGATAAATAACAGTCGGAAAGCGATTAAACTTGTCTAAAGGAGCACCAGTTGAGAAATTTTGGTTTCCTTCAATATTACTATCATTTGAACTTGCCCAGTACTTCATGCGCCATGATACTGCAAAGTCATCAACTGCATAGCCTAAATTCAAATTTGCACGATTAGTAGGCGTTAATACTTCACCTCTGTAATCTATCTCTTCACCAGATTCAATTGATGTTTCAGCATACTCATACAAGTGATTCCAAATCAAGTCAGCTGATAATTGCCCGTAAACAAATTCTTGTTTGTAGCTTAATTCAATATCCAAGCCTTTTGTGCTTAAATCATTTTCATTGCTAGTACCAGAGCTAACTTCTGTCAAAGCACCTCTTGTATCACGTATTGCCCCACCACATGTAGCATCAAAGTCAGATGGATCAACACCGTAGCATCGGTTTAATACAGTTGTTCTAGCAGTGGTAGCAATAGCGTTATCTACAGCAATATCGTAGTAGTCAAGCGTTAATGAAAATTCATCAGTCACTTGCCAAATAGCGCCAACACTAAATGAATCAGATGTTTCTTCTTTTACATCTTCATTACCACCAACATAACCGCCAGTGCTTTGACGTTCAATAGTTGTTAAATTGAATGCGCCTTCAGTGGCAACTCGATTAGCCACTTCAGCGATAGAAAGACAGTTAGCCGCTACATTACCTGTTGATGATGCAGTAATTGCATCACAAGGATCCGCAACACCTGAAAATGTTTCACCTCTACCACCGAATAAATCAGCAATATTTGGAGTTCTAATAGCTCGCGCTGCTGATGCTCTTAATTTTACTGTATCTGTAGGAGAGTATTGTACACCTGCATTCCATGTTGTTTGTCCACCAACAATTTCATGATCTGAATAACGAGCGGCTAAATCTAGTTCAACATTTTCGAGAACTGGTAATACAGTTTCAACAAAAACATCGTTAGTGTAGAAGCTACCATTCGTAGGCTCAGATTTATTTGTACTTGAAGCACCAGTTTGCGCTAAATCACCTGGAGAGTATGAACCTTTTTCAAGACGATGTTCTGCACCAACAGCAAGTCCAACCATACCACCTTCTAGCTCAATTGGTAATTCACCTGAAAGGGTTGTTGAAAAGATAAATTGCTCAACTTGACCTTGAGATTTTGCAGGTGATCTTACATATGCAACGGCTTCATCAGACAAAGTTCCTGCACCGAACAAATCTAAAGGCACACACCCTTGAAGTACTGCTAAATCATTAGAACATTGGACGTTACCTTCTGCATTAGTATATACATCTAATGCATTTGCAGCACGTTCTACATTTATTTGACCACCATTTTCTTGGCGCTGGTCAGTTTTACCCCATGAGATATAAGAGTTTAAAAGCCAGTTGTCATTAATTTCCCAATCTATACCTGTCGCAATACGAATAGTATCACGCTCTAAATCTGTTGAGCGAGCACCAAACTCAACCATACGGCGAACTAACGTTGGGATATTATCATCCATTGTTAAATCAGGATTATCAGACATTAAATTTTGGCGTAAAAGATCTGGAACTAAAGGGCTTCCCAGCTTAATACCACCAACGCCACCACGTGAAGGTAGATATACATCATCCGTAGTAAAAGGAGTTGGTTCAATAGTCGAGTTGTATGTTTTAGATGAATTCCAGTTTACTTCCGTGAAAGAGTGAACACTATCTGAAATATCTTGTTTAAAGTTAACTGCTGCGTATTTACGTTCAAGCGGAGTCACTAACTGTCTGTAAGAAGCACGATTGAATGAATTCTCATCACCTACATATGGTGTACCATCTGCATTATATCCGCCAACACGGCCTTGAGGCGGATATGAAGAATTCTGAATACCAACATATTCACCACCCTCATCATTCAAAAATATAGCTTCATCATATCTTGAGAAGTCTCGATCGGATGACTTCAGACCTTTATCGTCATCATATCCAGCAGCAATTGTTACACTACCTGAATCCCAGCTATTACCAGCAGTAAGGTTTAAAGAATATTTTTCGCGATCAGACTCATCTGAAACACCTGTTTGAGCGTTAACTTCAACACCTTCAAAATCGCTTCGCGTAATAATGTTCACAACACCAGCAACAGCATCTGAACCATAAATCGCTGAAGAAGCACTTTTAAGAATATCAATACGTTCAATCATTGATGCTGGTATTGCATTTAAGTCAACCGCATAACCGCTTGAAGGAGAAACACCTGACACAAAGCGACGACCATTCACTAACACTAAAGTTCTTGAGGAACCTAAGTTGCGTAAAGACGTAGTGTTAAGACCAACGCCTGTAGTACCAAATGCACTATTTGATTGATTTGAACCAGCAATAGTGACCGGAGATTGATTCAAAACATCGGCTACATTCAATGCACCCATTTGAATAATATCACTTCGGCCAATTGATGTGATTGGCACGGTTGTTTCAATATCAGTGCGCTTTATGCGTGAACCCGTTACTTGAATACGCTCTACTTTTTCAACACCTTCGTTTGCAGCGATTGTGTTCATAGAAAAAACAGCTGTAGATGCTGCACCAAAAGCAATCGCTAAGCGAACAGCTTTCGAAACTTGATTATTTAACATTGGATTCTCCCTAGAATACTATTTTAATTATTTTGCCTTCAAAACAGTCTGCATTTAATTGCAGTACCTATTTTGATTCGAATAGTAGTCCTAACTTATACAAAAGGTCAACACTTACGAAATCAAATAAACCCCTTTATTTACAATAATTTAAAGAAACAAAAAACTTACATGATGCCATTCTTGCATTATTGCATTGCTTGCAAAAAACAGATTTTAAATATGTGCAACACTTAGAAGAAATCATACCTAAATATCACATTAGACAAGTTACTAACTTTCCTAGAACGCCAGACCATGTAGATGTAAAAGCATGCAAAGGAATAAAGAATTACTTCACTTTTTTAAAAAGAAAAGTCCATTAATCTGTACGTTTATTGATTTCTAAAACCCTGCATAGATTGCAAACTAACCAAAATAGCTAAGGTATTGTTGTAGCAACGACTGCTTAATATTTGAACGGCAAAGTAAGGTGAACGCTGTTATTACGTGTGATGTAATGTGGGGATACTGATAGCTTTAAAACTCAAAGATACTAAGGCACCACTCCATTAATACAGTAATAGGCGTATCAGATATGATCAAGGTTGAGGGCTGTACTACCCAAGAATATATCCAATCACCACATTTTCAGCTTAAGTAATGAAAAATAATCTTTCGTTGGTATCCATTATGTTTTTTAAACTTCTGAAGAACCTCTAAGTAAATCCAACAATTTCCTGTGTAAAGAAACGTAATATCAACTAGATGTAAAAATTTTTGCCTAGTTATAGCGCAATTTACTTATCGCTAAATAGACCCCATATATGAGCCGGTTGGTATAAACACATTTCAGGACGAGAAAAGGAAAACATAAAAAAAGCCTACTGAAATTTCAGTAGGCTTTAATATTAAACGCTTTCGTTTATAAACTTATTTACTAAAGATATTAGAAACGTAAGTTTAGTCCTAAGTTGAAACGTCTGCCGTATACGTCGAAAAACTCACCATCATCGTATGTGCCAGGATTTCTAGGAGGTGTAATATCAAATAAGTTTGAAACACCTAATCTTACTTCAAGCATTTCGCTAACAGTATAACGACCGTTTATTGACCATTCTGTATAAGAAGGAACATCATTATAGTTGTTATTTTCAGCAGTCCACTCTCTGTCTAATACTGTTGAATGACGGTATTTACCAATCATACCTACGTATAAATCATCGTAAGTATAGCCTACCGTTAGGTTACCCTGCCAACGAGGGTATCTTACTTCACCAACTGTAGGTGTTGGTTCATAGCCTTCGCTAGAAACATCTGTATTAAACTCTCTATGCTCAAGGTAACTTGCTAGTAAACGGAAGTTAAATGAACCGTAGCTCGTTTCATACTTGTATGTACCTTCTAAATCAACACCTTTAAGAGAGTAAGATGCTAAGTTATATGGTCCATTACGAACCTCAGAAATATCAAGAGTCGTAGGATCACGGTCAACTAAGTCACAAGCACTATTATCTAAACTAGACGCTTCGTAACAATCATCAATAACACGCTGTGCACCTAAAGAGTTAATTGCATCTTCAACGTCAAAACTCCAATAATCTGCAATTAACGTGATATTTTCAGTTGGGGTATAAATTACACCAAATAATGTATCGTCAGACGTTTCTTCTTGAAGATTTGCATTACCAGAATTTACACTTGGCGGAGTAACACTACGCCAATCATCAGATGGTCTCCAATCTCCAACTGTAGTACCTGGGTTTGGAATACCTGCTGCTTGACAGTTAGCAATTAAGTTTGCTTTTTTGCTATCACTCGCTGTAGATATATTAGTTTGGTCACATGGATCGCCGTAAGACGCAAATGACTGAGTACCAGCAGAATAAAGTTGAGATAATGATGGAGCACGAACCGACTTAGACTTTGTACCACGGAAACGAAGTTCATCGTTCATTGCGTAGTTAAAACCTACCTTCCAAGCTACATTATCGCCAACTGAAGAGTAATCCATGTAACGAGCGGCTAACTCAAGGCTTAATGAATCAACGAAAGGTGCATCCACTAATAGTGGAACTGACATTTCAACACCAATTTCATCAACTGTAAATTCACCATCCCATGCTTTTACAAAGTTACCAAACACTAGATTATTCTGCATTGCTGCACCAGGTTCATTAGAACCAGTTTCTTTACGATGCTCAGCACTTAAAGCAAAAGAAACACCACCAGCAGGCATATCAAAAGCATAACCTGAAATAACACCACCAATAACTTGCTGCTGTTTAACTTTAGAAATTGATGCTGAGGTAGTTACGTAATCTAAAGCTTCTTGAGACGCACCATTAAGACCAAATAGGCTTAATGCCTGACAACCATCTAACGCACCAACTAAAGAACCATCTGAATCACGGTCAGCACAACGAATTGCTCCGTCAATTTCTACCGCGTCAATAGCCTTATTAAAGTTCTCAGTAAGGAATTCACCGTTCCATGTTGTGTCGTTTTTATTACGGCCGTAACTAAAATATACTTCGTAATCGAACTCTTCTAGTAATAAACCTTGGAAAGAAAGAGTTGTATTAAGTGTTGTGCGATCATCTTCATAGGTACGATTACCAAAACCCGAAGCGAGCTTATAAATTGTAACTGAATCTCTACCAGCTTCATCTAATTGGGCTTTAGCAGCTGGGTCCAAAAATGCATTATCTGAACGAATCGATTCAGCAAGGAAAATTGGGCTACTTTCTGCATAAGCACTTGCTTTTGAGAAAGAAACTTCAAAATTCATTGAATGATCATCAGCATAATTATTTACTATGTTTGTAAAAACATTGAAACGATTAAGTGGTGTTGCAAGATCTTGATGCTCAATAAATTTGTAACCATTAGAGAAGCCGTCACCAAAATATCTAAGTTGATTATTCGGCGCAGGTCTTGTTACACCACCAACTATAACGGGACTAAACTCACCATTATCACCAAATACAACATGGCCATCAGGTAAGAATGCATCACCTGCGCGATCGTAATAACCTAGTGTTTGCAAACCGGCAAATTCACCTGTAGCTAAAATATTCTGTGGAATTCCATCCGTGTCAGAAACGTTATCAGGGTTTAACATCCCAGAAACTGGGTTACGAAGAAAGTCACGGTCTTGAGCTTCAAGCTGTTCTGTTTCTGAGTAAGATAAGCTCGTAATAAAACTTATTTTATCGCTTTCCCCACCAAACGTGAATGAAAAAGACTCTTCTTCACCACCACTTTGTTCTGTAATAGATTTTTTGTAGTTGAAGTCCATAGTATCTTGAGACTTTTTCAAAATAATATTAACTACACCCGCAATTGCATCTGAACCATATACTGCTGACGCGCCGCCATGAACAATATCCATACGTTCAATCATTTCTGTCGGAATGCCGTTTAAATCTACCGCAGGATTATCTACAGAAGCACCTACGTATCGACGACCGTTTACAAGTACTAAAGTACGACCTTCTCCAAGCTGACGAAGATCTGTAGTATTTATACCCGCACCAAAAATAGTGTTAGTAGTTGTTGTAGGTGCAGAGCCTACGCCAGATGAAGGAAGCTTTTGTAACAAATCTGAGATATTTGTAATGCCGGCATTAGATAACTCTTCGCCAGTGATCGTAGTTACAGGAGTAGGTGAAACCTCTGAAAAACGCTTAATACGTGAGCCTGTAACCTCTATACGCTCTACTTTTTCAACGCCTTCTTCTGCCGCAATTGTATTTGCAGCGAAAACAGCCGTTGATGCTGTACCAAAAGCAATCGCTAAGCGAACTGCCTTTGAAATTTTATTGTTTAACATTTGATTCTCCCTAGAATACTATTTTATTATTTATGCTTAATTTTTAAAATTAATGCGCAATAAAGCCACTTAACAAGACTAAAAATGCCTATATGAAGGTACAGTAGGACTGTATTGTGTGACGGATGATAGTACTAGAGAAACAAAAAGGTCAACACATTATTAACTTTAAACCAGCAAAAATAACAAATGTGCCTTTCACCATTACAATAAAATCAACAGTAAGTAGATGATTTTATTGAAAAAGTAATATATTTATATTTAAAGCTTATATCACCTTAAAATTAAACACTTAAATAACAACAACTTGAGTTTTTGTAAAGATTTGTAACAAAGCATCGCTAAAATATATAAAAATATTCATATTTAGTAGACTTATCTAAAGCTGCAGCTTTAAAAAAGCGTCTTTTTTATTTAAGGTAAAATAAAAAACCTTACTATCAATTAGATAGCCTCACTTTTATACCTTAACAATAAGATGTATATGTGATTACTTTAGTCTTTTCGAGTATATGACTTATAGTATGCTTGTAAAATTTATTATAGGAATTGACCCAATTAATGTGTAAACATACATAATCACTTACTCCTTCCTTATTTTGCAATCTGAGTTGTAAATTTTATGTTTTTGAACTTAGATATGTGGAAAAAACCTTTTGAAGTAATCACTTAAATTTTATCCTGATCTTTTTAGGATAGGCAGATTATAACTAGGCTACCTGTGTGGCTTTTATGTAAATACCTACTACTGCCTGCATTTAATTTGTTTGAAAGATTCAGTTTAGAACTATCGGATACACATGTCAGATTATAAATTTGGTTATATTATTTTGTAATTTGACCTACATCGTGTTTAACCTGATTTATTGAGCTAGCCAGCTGCAAATCATAAATAAACTTTCTTTGATATCTCGTAAAAATGTTCATTATCATTTTTATACTCGAAAAGAACATCGACTAATGAATGTTTGTTTAATGAGGGTAAATTATGAGCTCAATTGTGAAGGTAAGACTTAAACATTCGGTTACTAACTGGCCAATATTATTCATTAATACTTTTTCTCACAATATTGAAACCATCTCTTTAATTACTAATTTTATAACATTCACTTGAGTATCACATCAACCGGTAAATCAAAGTTAAAATATGCAAAATTATCAGATAAGCTACATGTATTTGATACGGCCTAAACTAAAATTTATAATTACTCAGAATAAAAAAGCTATACCTTATAAATAACTTGATACACTTATCATTAAAATCAATCACTTAAACACAAACCAAGAAAGCCATATATAATAATTTTGTAAAATATACGTTATTGAAAAACGAGGAAACACCAACTAAATACAAAGTTACCACGTCAACAAGGCTTGGCAGATAGTCGACATTCGATTAAATAATGTAGCCTGGAGGAGGGGTAAGTTTAATAGCAAATAGTTTACTTAATATAGATAATCTGTCCGCATTATTATTAGTACTAACACATCAAGATTTCAAACATAAGTTAAAGTATTGCAATTAAACTTAGTAGTAAAATTAGTTCCTATCTTGGTAAATATTCCCTCTTTTGTTAATTTCTCTCATTGCCTCTTGGTTTTTTTTGCGTCTTTCTTCTGCCAATTCTTTTGACATGCATGTACGCTTTTTAATATTACTACCTGTCACCGCTATTTTTTCGCATACCATATTTTCATTACTGCTTAGAGAGTCTTCACTCAGTGAACTACAACCAGATAGAAATAGTAAACTTGAAATGATTATTACGATTAGCTTTTTCATTTTATTCCCTTAAAGTAAAAGCGCTAATATTATAAATATTAGCGCTTTATTGCTGTTTTTCTGAACTCTAGAACTTAGCGTTAAGAGTCAAGAATATGTGACGACCAGTTGTATTGTAAGTACGAGGGTCAGTATTATCGTTAAACCCTGTTGCTGCATACGGAGGATCTTCATCAAATACGTTATTAATACCAACAGTAGCTGTGTAGTTATCAAGGAAGTAACTAAAGCGAACATTGTGTATTACTTGTGAGTCAACGGTTCTGATAACATCATAAGAATCAAGAGTACCACCGATATTAACGGCTTCAGTTCTAAATGAAGAGTTAACATCAGCTAAATCATCAGGGTCAATATTTGTAAAGTTTTCTTCAACCTCACCAATGTAACGCAATGCATAAGTTGCAGACCAATTCTCTTGAGCTAACGATACATTGAAGTTAGTTTTCCACTCAGGGAAGTTACCATCACCACTATTTCGGCGGTAGTAGCCAGCATTTTGAAGTGTTGAACCGTCGGCTTGAGTTATTGTGTAGTCGTCATAGTAAGTTGCATCTAAGCTTGCTGATAATGAACCAATTGACGTATCAGTTGTATAAGCAACATTAAAATCGTAACCAGATGACTCTACACCACCAACATTTATGTTTCTGTTATCAATGTCACTTGAGTTACCAGCTAAAATACCTGATGTATAACGAGTTATTTGATCACAGTATGTACCGCTTTCAGCACACTTGTTTAAAATTAACTGCTCGCCTACAGAGCTAATTGCATTTTCCAGCTCGATATCCCAGTAATCGATTGTGAAAGATAAACCATCAACAAACTCAGGGCTATAAACTACACCAACTGTAAATATATCAGCTTCTTCTGGTTGCAACTCTGGGTTACCACCAAGAGTAGAAGATAATTGGTCACCAATAGGTTCAAAACCAGCTGCTGGTACGCCGTCAGCTATACAGAATGATGTAGGGTTAGTAGCACACGGGTCCGAAACTTCAGGGCTATTATCTGATGCGCCAGAGAATAAATCAGAAGTTGAAGGTGCTCTAAATGCAGTAGATGATGTTCCTCGGAACATAAGGCCGTCCATAGGAGACCATTTAATTCCTACTTTATGGTTTGTAGTATCGCCAAAAGTATCATAATCAGAATAACGAATTGCTAAATCTAGCTCTAACACTTTTGCAAAAGGTGCGTCATATAATAGCGGTACATTAAACTCAGCATAAGCCTCATCTACAGTGTAGCTGCCTGATGTTTCTTGACGGCTAGATCCAGATGTAATTCCTAATGCTATTAGTGCATCAGGGAAATCACCACCTTTCTCTTCACGATGTTCTAGACCAAATGCCATACCTAAACTACCTGCTGGTAATTCAAATGCACTACCAAATACACTACCACTAATAATTTGCTGTTCGTTTGAACCAAAATCGTGAGCTTCAAACGAAATAAAATCTAACATTTCTTGAGTAACTTGAGTATCAGTTCCTGGGATACCAAATACATTTAATGATGTACAACCAGCGATAGGATCATCTACAGTTCCACATACAATGCTACCGTCAACGTCTTGGAATGAAGGACCTACGGCTTGTGAAACTTTTTCAAAGTTTACGCCGCCAGCTCGTTTAGTTGTAGAATCACTTGAACCAAAGATGTATGAAACTTCATAACCCCAATCGTCATTGATATCGCCTTCAAAACCAACTACTGCGCGAACTGTATCTACGCGAAATTGAGTATCTCGACCGCCAGTTTCAACCATACGACGGCGCCAATCAGAAATTTCAACTGAGTCACCATTTCTGTCTTTAGGACCAAATTGTTGGTTATAGTAGTTATCTGCAGAATAATTTGCATTTGTCACACCAAAGAACGCAAGTGGTGCTAAAGGTAATGGAGCAAGCTTAGTATCTGAAATACGGCGGTTTAAACTAACTTCTGAAAAGAAACGAACATGATCAGAAAACTCATAGTTACTCTGAACAAATACACCATATCGCTCAGCCGGAGTTAAGTGAAAGTTTACAGGAGCAAAGTTGTAAGTATCTTTATCCCAATCCCAACAATCATAACCAGTTGGATTAGAAAAATCGCTTGGATCTGATTGGCCTGGACCATTAGCTGCACCGTGAGTAAAAGAAGAACAATCTTCACCAGCTACTGAACCATCAATACCGTTGTAACGACCCCATGGTGGAGCTGAAGAACCACCTTTAGAAAGCTCACCTGTATGATCCATGTCTAAAGAAAATTTAGACCAGTCTCTATCACCAGAAGACTGAGAACCCTGCTGAACGTAATATGCACTAGCTACCACGCTGCCTTTATCGCTTGTTAAACCAACAGTAAAATCGTAGCTCTTAGTTTCGCCATCACCGCCGTGTGTCGAAGCATCGTAACTTGCTGTAGCTTCAAAACCTTCAAAATCATCACGTGTAATAACGTTAACTACACCGCCAATAGCATCTGAACCGTAGATTGCAGAAGCACCGTCTTTTAGAATTTCAACTCGCTTGATAATTGCTGTAGGGATTGTACTTAAATCTACAGAAGAGTTTGCACCACTACCCGACGCAACCATTCTACGGCCGTTTAATAATACTAGCGTTCTTGAAGAACCCAAACCACGTAAAGATACACGCACCGCGCCTGAGCCACCATTATTAACAGAAGCATTAGTACCAGCACCAGCAACTGAAGGAATTTCTTGAAGAATGTCACCTACGTTACCAATACCTGAAGCAATTAGGTCATCGCGTGTTAATATTTGTACTGGATTCGCACCTTCCATATCAGTTCTTTTAATACGTGAACCAGTTACTTCAATTCTTTCCACTTTATCGGCGCCTTCGGCTGCCATTATATTACCTGAAAATGCAGCTGTTGAAGCTGCGCCAAATGCAAGTGCGACACGCACTGCTTTAGCTACTTGATTGTTTAACATTTGATTCTCCCTGGTGTCACTACTTGATAGTAGTAATCATTATTTAATTATTTTAGTTACATAAGATTAACAGCAACTAAAGCAAATAATAAACAAAAAGCACCAAAAAGCCAACAAAAAGTTAACAACTCTTTGCGAAAAAAGAAATGTTTGCGAATATAATAATTAAAATTGCAACAAACCAGAATAAATAAGATGTGGACAGTATGAAAACACAGATATGTTGCTATTTGTGGTATTATTAAAAAAGCTCATCCTGATAATTTAACCCAAAACAAACATTGCAGTTCAAAATAAGATCGACCATTTCAATTAGCGGTACAATCTGTTTTTCCACATAAATTGCATAGTCATAGCTATGAAAGCCTTGATAAAGCTCAACCCCAGCGGTTGTGTAAACAAATGTAACAAATTCGCCTCTATTAACTGTAAATTCGCTATTTTTTTTCTGGTGTTTTTTAACTGCTTGTACATGAGGGGGAATATTTTTCTTATAATCGATTAAGTTTTGACCTAATCTCTTTTTAAATATGAGTAAATCATCAAACTCACCTTTAAATAACTTTGTTGTATAGTCTTTTACAAGGTCATTTATGTTTAAATTTCCATCAAAAAGACTAGTAAATAAATCGAACTGAAATTGTTGAGCAAGTTTAGTCCAATCACTTCTTACCGTTTCTAATCCTTTAAATACTAGTTTTGATTCGTTTGGTTTAATTAATTTACCTACGTAGCGCTTTTTAGAGCCAACTAACTTCCCTCTTATTGTTGGTAAAAAGAAAGGGCTATAAAGAGATTCAAACTCTATTTCTAAATGACTTGTTAAATTGTGCGTTTGTTTAGTCTCGTTAACCCAATCTGTAGTTATCTTTTGAGCTAAAAACACACCAACTTCATTACACTCATCTGGTGTTAGCTCATCATCCAACTTAATAAACGTAGAATCGGTATCGCCATAAATGACGCTATAACCAAGATCTTCTATCCATTTTTTAGTTTGTAGCATTATTTCGTGCCCTCTTAACGTAATAGAGCTAGATAATCTGGGATCGTAAAACCTGCACCCTTTTGAGCCTAAAACGCCATATAAACTATTCATTATTATTTTGATTGCTTGAGAGAGCATTTGATCTTGATTGTCTTTGGCAAGCTGCCTTTGAGACGCTAAGCTTTTAACGAGTAGAGGGAGGTGGTGTTTGTCTCGCGAGAATACGGCTTCATTAAACCCCTGCACACTATGTTCAGGATTTTGCAGACCTTCTATTAGTCCAAGTGGATCAATGTAAAAAGTTTGCATAATACTGGGGTATAGACTTTTAAAGTCTAAAACAATGACATTTTTATAAAGCCCAGGAATAGACTCCATGACATAACCACCAGGGCTTTCAAATGTAAGTCCATGATCGCCCATATTTGGGGCAACATAACCACTGCGATGCAGTAATGGTAAATACATATTGATAAAAGCAGCAACAGAGCCGCCCTTTTTTTCAAGCTCTAACCCCGTAAGCTTTGTTCTTATAATAGAAAAATCGAGTAGCTTTAATTTATCAAAAATTTTATTTACCAAAATACAATCTTGTCGATTATATTTTGCTAAAGAAAGTTTATCTTCGTTAAATTGCCTAATAATTTCCTGCAAACTATTAGCCGTGTCAATTAATTTAGACTCACCCAACACTTGATTTGAAACATTAGCTAGAGAAAAACTCTCAAAACTATATGTACCGTTTTTTAATGTGTCTATTCCATCAACCACACATCGCCCGGGAATCGATACTCGAGTAAAGTGTCCTTTTCGAACATATAAAGGTTGATCTCCCCTACCCAGTAATAACTTAACCCCAAGTGCTTCAGCTCTTTCATGAATAACCGAAAAATCGAACTCAATTACATTCCAGCCAATTATGACATCAGGATCGCTAAGCTTAATAAAATGCTCTACCCCCCTTAACAGTTCAGCCTCATCTACACACCAAATAATATCAAACTCTAGGTTTGCGGCTTCTCTATCTGGCTCGCCAATCATTAAAACACAGTCTAAATTACAGCCCACAAGTCCAACAGAAAACAAAACGCCACTTTCGTTACATTCAATGTCTAACGAGAGTTTATTAAGAGCTGGGGAATACTCATCATTCGCTTTTAATTTAGCGTTGGTTATTAATGTATAGCTATCTTGCTTAAATACATTACCCGTTATCCAAGCACCTCCTTTTATAAAGCGCTCCATTAGGTAACGCTCTATCGGTCGAATGTCTTCTTCAAATAATACAACTCCACGCTGCTTTAAAGCTTTAGTAGCACAATAAAAGTGTTTAAGTGACTTGAAGTAACAAGCCGACATTTCTTCTTGCTGAAAGTTTTTTAACTCAAGACTTTTAACATTAAAGGTAAGTGATTCAGCGGCTAATATTTCATTCGCTATTTCAGCATCTTTACTTTTGATAAAAAACAGCGCATTTTCGTTAGTCGACACCGTTTTTATAGGCCCTTTATCACTACAAAACCACGCTTCGTAGCAGATGCCGTTAGCTGTATCATAAGCATGAGAAGAAACAATAAAACCGGCTGTTAAGTACATTATTACTAAACCTTATACATATATATGTAAGTTTTTACTTAATTCAAAATGCTTTAAAGCCATACATTCAACCTAAATAAACACTCAGATACTTTATTTGCTAAATTAATCTCATCACTTCTTGTAGTTACACTCTTATAACTCTAAAATCCATAGCACTGTAATTATATACATACTTTAGGTAAATCATCCCATGCTTTCTGACTCACTAAAAAAAACAATTAGGCAAGTACACCAGCATGTGGCTAGTAACCTAAACGATTATCGCCCTCGCAGCAGCCAAAACTACCTTGTAGCTGAAATAGCAAAAACCCTTGCAGGCGAATACCATAAAAAGCAGCGCATATGCGTAATTGAAGCTGGCACCGGTACAGGAAAGTCTCTTGCCTATTGTTTAGGCGCATTACCGCTTGCCTTAGCGCAAAAAAAGAAGCTAGTTATTTCTACCGCAACTGTTGCACTGCAAGAACAATTAATAGCAAAAGAACTGCCATTTTTTAAAAAGCATTCAGGCCTCGACTTTAAATTTGATTTGGTAAAAGGTCGCCATCGTTATATTTGTGCCCACAAATTACATAATGCTGTAAACGGCGATAGCCAAACACAAATGGACTTTATGCCAACGCTTACTTCACCATTGAGCGCAATGGAAACCAAGTGTTTGAATGAGCTATATAACGCCTATGTGAATAAAAAATGGCAAGGCGATAGAGACAGCTGGGCCGATACTGTACCCGATAGAGTGTGGAACTTAATAGCGTGCGACAAACATTCATGCCAGCGCCAAATGAAGGCCCATCAAACGTGTCCGTTTCAGCTTGCTCGTAATCAATTAATGCAAATGGATGTGCTGGTAATTAATCACTCTTTATTACTTGCCGATTTAGACTTAGGCGGCGGTAAAATTTTACCAGAGCCCGACAACACCATTTACGTTATTGATGAAGCCCACCATTTAGCACATATAACACGCGATTTTTCATCAGCTGCTGCCACAATTAAAGGCACGATAGAATGGCTTGATAAGCTCACCAAGTTTAGCGGGAAAATGGCGAAGGTTTTAGTGGGACAAAGAGCCATTGGGCAAAACTTTAAACTTTGCGACAGTATTAACGATGCAAATAAAGATTTAAAAGTAGTTCGCGATATTCTTGATAATGCCGACTTTGAATACTCAAAAGATGATACTTATCGCTTTGAGCACGGTGAAATTCCACAATCGCTGCACAGTAAAGCAAAAGACATAAGCGAAGCCACGCAAGATGCGCTGCGCTGTTTAAACAAAATGCACGACACCCTTACCCAAGATGTTAGCGATGGCGACATAAAACCTTACGTTGCCGACCCAATACTAGGCGAAAGCGGTCAATACATAAACAGGTTAGAGCAACTAAACAAACTATGGTTTAGTTACGCTAAAAAAGGCGAAGGTGCTCCTCATGCACGGTGGATAAAACGCCTTGAATACAAAAGCCATCACGACCACTTATTAAGCGACTGCCCTATCGAAGTCGGTTATTACTTAAAAGATAAATTGTGGCGAGAATGCGCGGGCGCTGTTTTATGCTCTGCTACATTAAGTGCACTGGGCTCGTTCGATCACTTTGCTTACGAAACAGGACTTGCTAAAGAAGAAGGCGTTAAATTTATTAAAGTACCTTCTCCATTTGATTACCCCAAACAAGCCACTTTACGTATTCCGGTATCAAAAGTAGAACCTACCGATAAAGACTTTAGTGATCACCTAGCTAAAACTTTACCAGAGTACCTAAATGATAAAAAAGCGAACCTTGTACTATTCGCTTCTTACTGGCAAATGGACCACGTAACAAAGTTTCTTAGAACAAAAGGTTTTAACTTATTAGTACAAGGTGAGATGTCGCGAGAAGCATTGCTTAAATTACACACTAAAAATGTAGACGAAGGTAAAGGCAGTATTTTATTTGGAACACAAAGCCTTTCGGAAGGTCTTGATTTGCCTGGAAAATATTTAGAGAACTTAATAATTACTAAAATTCCGTTTGCGGTACCTACTTCGCCAATAGAAGAAGCGCAAGCAGAGTTTGTACAAAGCAAAGGTGGCAACCCGTTTTTAACGATTACCGTACCAGACGCCGCAAAGAAATTGGTGCAAAGCTGTGGTAGACTGCTGCGAAAAGAGAGTGATGAAGGCTGTATTACTATTCTCGATAGACGCTTAGTTACTAAGCGATACGGTAAAGCCATGCTCGACACCCTACCACCTTTTAAAAGACAAATAGATTATTAATGTTTGAACTCGCACTCGATCCAACAACCTGGGCTGTTTTATGTGCTGTTGCACTTGCCGCAGGTTTTATAGACGCTATCGCCGGTGGCGGTGGTATGTTAACTGTGCCCGCTTTATTAACTGCAGGCTTACCTCCACATTTAACATTAGGCACCAATAAACTCGCGGCTAGTTTTGGCTCCTTAACAGCTAGTTATACGTACTATAAAAAGAATTTATTTAGCCCGAAATTTTGGGCGGCCTCCATCATAGCTACTGCAATAGGTGCATTGATAGGTACTGTTATTGTTGATCATTTAAGTATCGATTTTTTAAACAAACTACTACCCATTATTATTATTTTAGTTGCCGCTTATAGCTTATTTGGTAATTTAAGTACCACAGAAGGCGATGAACTGCCTAAACTCAACAAAGCGATGAAAATAAAACAATGGCTACAGGGTTTAGCATTAGGCTTTTTTGATGGTTTAGCAGGCCCAGGTACGGGTACTTTTTGGACTGCTTCTAATGGCATGCTTTATAAAATGAACCTGCTACTCAATTGTGGTTTAGCGCGTTCAATGAACTTTGTTTCTAATTTTATATCGCTCATTACCTTTGTAGCACTCGGACATGTAAACTTTTTACTTGGCATAACAATGGGCTTTTTTATTATGCTTGGTGCATGGATTGGAGCGCATTCAGCAATACGGTTTGGTAGCAAATTTATTCGCCCTGTATTTAATACTATGGTTATACTTTTAGCATTAAAGCTAATTTATGAGGCTTACTTTTAATATGCACCCTACAGCTTTAGATAAACTACGCCAACAAGTTGCAACGCTAAAACAACAAGCTGAGCAATTTGATAAAGCTAAACTTTTTTCTAAAAATCGTTACATGCAAGCACAACCTAGCTTGTTTGACCGCGCCGTTTTTAGTACCAAAAGCATGAACCTAGTCGATTACGTAATAGAAATAGAAGTTGAAGTGTCACGATTACCGCCAAGCGAGCATCGCCATGCTTATACCTACGCGCTTGAACGTATAGGAGCTCAGGTACAAGCTGTATTCAATGTTATTAAATCAACGCCTATTTGGATTAAAGAAAACAAAAGCCATTATAAACCTCGCCCTAAGCAAACTGTTTATAAGCACGCTGTACAAAAAATAATGCAATCATCGCATGAGCTTTACGATGAATTAAAACAAAACCATGAGTTTGAACGCCGTTTAGTACTCATGATTGAAGAACGTAAGATGCAAATGGATAAAGCCTCGCCAGCTAAAGCACAAAAACTTAACCTTGAAATATTAAGCACACACGCTCGATTAGGTCGCTGCAGAAAAGCAATTTCTGCCACCGAGGACAAAATACAACAAGTAGAAAAACAGCAGCTGCGTTAAGGCGCACTTTACTATGCAGCTTTATTATCATCCATTGTATTCAGACCTTATACTCCCAGAACGTCATCGATTCCCTATTCAAAAGTATCAGTTACTTAAAACCGAAATAGAAAATCTAGGTGTTTCGGCTATTCACTTTAAAGATCCTAAAAAAGCAACCGCATCTCAACTTGCGCTATGTCATAGCCAACGTTATATAGATGATTTTTTAAATGGCGGGTTAAGCGATAAAGCGATTAAAAAAATGGGATTTCCCTATTCGCAACAACTTGTAGAGCGCACTCTTTTATCAATTGGCGGGAGTATTCAAGCTGCTGAAGCGGCTTTTAGTCACGATCTAACCTTCAATTTAAGCGGTGGTTATCATCATGCCTATAGCGATTTTGGCAGTGGCTTTTGCATTTTTAATGATTTAGCTATTGCAGCAGCACATTTAATAAATACAGAGCAAGCCGACACTGTTTTAATTTTTGATTGCGACGTACACCAAGGCGATGGCACAGCACAAATCACTCAAAACTATAATCAAATTATTACCTGCTCAATTCATTGTGAACAAAATTTTCCTCGTAATAAGCAAGAGTCTACTTACGATTTTGCATTGCCCGCTAAAACAACCGACGCTGAGTACCTTGCTACATTAAGGCAAGCTCTCGATTTTTGCGTGCGCATTCATAACCCCGATATTATTTTGTATAATGCAGGCGCTGATATTTACACTAAAGACGAGTTAGGCTTGTTTAATATATCGCTCAATGGCGTATATGAGCGCGACTTGTTTGTTCTCAACTTCTGTAAGCAACATCAAATCTCACTAATGTGCGCTTTAGGTGGCGGTTATCAGCGTAATTTGAGTTCACTAATTAATGTTCATAAACAACTATTTAAAGCCGCTATCGATTTATAGTAAGCCTTAGTATAGACTCAGTTAAACGGATTATTTTAAAGCGGTGGGAATATGCGATTACACGAAGATATACACAACTATTACGAAAAGATTGTAGTTGAAGAAATCATCAAACTTAAACTTGATGAAAAATATGGTGAAGATGTAATGGCTGACTTTTGTTGTACGGTACTAAATCAGCTCCCACCACGATATATTCGCTACGATGTAGATATGGCATTTTATTTACCGCAATCAGAACGTATACATATGGAACAGCGTGTGCAAACAGCAATAAATGTCGCCATTAGTCAAATATCAAAAAAGAAAGAGTTAAATGACCAACCCACTTGATCAAGCCCCTACACATATTAAACTTGCAGTAGATTTAATTATGATACTAGAGCAACACGATGTTGCTCCAGAAGAGGTCTTAAAAGCACTCGATATTGTTAAAAGCGACTTTGAAAAAAAGCTAGAAAAGCCATAACTCTATTCTATTATTTGTATGTCGTACTCGGTAACGATACCTTCGTGCTTAGTGCAATCAATTTTAACTTCACCAAATGTGCGCCTAGGCGAAGTTGAACGACGACAGGTCATATTTTGTGCTTTAACGCCAAATTGCGTTATATACAACGCAACTGTTTCATCTATTAGTTGTTTTTGCTGTGAACTCGCTGCACTATAAAATGCATCGTATTGCGCAGACCAATTTTCAACCCCCGCTTCTTTTGCAACGCCTAGCCAGCCCATCCCTAGTTTAGTAGATTGCTCCAAGTATTGGCCTTTCAAAAACATAAACGCCAACGTGTATTGTGCGCTTTTATAGCCTAGCCCAGCAGGCTCTTTTAAATAATTGAAAGCAGCCTCAAACTGTCCTTTTCGATACGCTTTAATACCATTGTATTCATTCTTTTTCATGGTGGTATCACTGTAAAGGTTGATTGGGCTTGAATTACATCCCCCCAACAAAGTAATAAATACCATAGAAGCTACTGAGAACTTTTTCATTCTTATCCTTAATTTATTATTTTTATATGCCAGTTCCGAATATGGCTTACACTTTTTATAAACCCTGTTATTCTAAAAACCAATCAGCATAATTAAAATACTATCATGACCTTAGCAAGCTTACTGCGATTATTTCTTCTGGCCGCTATTTGGGGCGCTTCTTTTTTATTTATGCGAATGGCCGCTAACAGCTTGGGGCCTGCGGTATTAATTGAGCTTAGAGTAGGCTTTGCTGCAGTTACTTTATTTATTGTTGCTTTGTATTTAAAACGCCGCTTAGCCTTTACTGAACACAAAAAACACTTTTTTATTATAGGCGCGTTTAATTCTGCTCTGCCATTTTTATTTTTTGCTTACGCAGCTCAAACTATAAGCGCTTCTACTTTATCAATTTTAAATTCAACAACCCCTATTTGGGGCGCAGTAGTTGGTATTTTATGGACAAAAACAAAGCCCACCAAAAGTATGGTGCTTGGTTTATTGCTTGGCTTAATAGGTGTTGCAATACTCGTTGGCCAAAATCACTTTGTATTAAATAGCCAATCAATCATAGCTATAGTAGCAGCATTAAGCGCTTCACTTTGCTATGCCATTGCATCGCATTACACTAAAAATGCGCCCAAATTGGCTCCATTCGATAACGCTCATGGCTCAATGTGGGCGTCGAGTTTTATGGTATTGCCACTTATTTTATTTATGCCAATACGTGAAGTTCCAACCACCAACGTTATGCTAGGTGTATTAGTACTGGGCGTAGTATGTACCGCGCTTGCGTATATATTATTTTTTAAACTTATTGACGATATAGGCCCAACTTCAGCACTCACTGTCACCTTTTTAATTCCATTATTTGGCATATTTTGGGGGCATTTATTTTTAGATGAGCAAATAGGGCCAAATACACTACTAGGCGCACTATTTGTAATTGTAGGCACAATGCTGGTTACTGGTTTTTTACCACGAAAGAAGCACTTAGCTAAAACAAGCTAAGTGATTAAAAGTGCATACTACTTCTTGCGTTAAGATTTACTGCTTATTCACTACTTTGGGATTGCTGAATACGTAACAACAACTCTGCAGTCGCGGTTGCATCGGCAAGTGCCCGGTGATGGCTGGTCAAATTTAAATTAAAGTGCGATGAGAGATTGCCCAGCGAATACGACTTTAAGCCTTTAAACGCTTTGCGCGACTCAACCACGGTGCACATTTTTGGCATTTTAAAAAAGTGCCCTGCCATCTCGCATTCTTTTTTAATAAAGCCGTAGTCGAAGTTAACGTTATGGGCTACAAAAATACTGCCTGCGAGTTTATCTAGCAATGGCTGTGCTATTTCGGCAAATACAGGTGCGTTGTAAACCATACTGTCGCTAATACCAGTTAGTGACGTTATAAATCCAGGTATATGGCGCTCGGGGTTAACTAAGCTTGTCCAAGTATCAATTACTTTACCGTGCTGTACTTTAACTACGCCAATTTCGGTAATACGGTTACCGCCTTTTAAGCCGCCTGTGGTTTCTATATCGACCACACTGTAAATACGGTTAGGATCTACAAACCATTTAACCGCAGCAATGTGTACTGTAAAGCCTACGTTTTTTAAGTTATCAATAGTGGTTAATTGGTTGCGCCTAAGCTTATCGCCTGGGGCTTTTACTTCTTCAAAATGTACTTGGCCATTATTGATAACCATTAAGTCGGGGTAGCCATCTTTTAGCTGTAAATAATGTTTACTCATGGCTGTTAAGTGCGCAATTAACGCCTTAATAGGGCTGTTTAAAATGAGCGCTTCTAGTGGCTCTAATAAATTGCTACGCCATCTAAACAAGCCGTTAGGTTGCTCAAAGTATTGCGCTGCATTTTTGCATACCAAATTAAGTAATGCTTGCGACGTTTGGCACTGCGCTAAGCGCTCATTTATTTGTGTTTGCTGCGCTTCATAAAAATTACCAAGCCTTAATACTTGCGGATAAATATCAAACTCATTGCATGGCGGGTAAGGCGACTCTATAAATAACTCATGCCAAAATACTAAACCAAACAAACTTTGCCAAAGCGTGTTTTCGGTATTAAATACAGCCATACCTTGGCGAGTATAATAATCGTTTACGCCCTGCTCTACTTCACCTCGGTACAGTTCATCTATTTCTAGCACGCACTGAGTGTCGGCAAGCATGGCACTTAAACGCGAACGTGTTTTTTTATTAAACTTACGCATTAAAAAATCGTCAGCAAAATACAGCAAATCATCTGTAAGTGGATTTTCGATAATGGCTTCTAATCGTGCTTTTACCCACTCTTTATTGCCAAGCCTGTATTGCTCTCTTATTTGAATTTCTTGTGCTTCGCTATCATCCACGCACCCTTCAAGTAAGCTAAAAGCAAGTTCGCTATCAACACCTTTTAATTGCCTATAAAGCCTAACTAATAATTTATTTTTTAATGCAACGGCAATTGCACCATGTGCAGCTTGCACTAAAACCTGCGACGCTAAGGCAACATAGTCGCTCTTATCGGTTATATTTTTAAACGCTAACCGGTAACGGTTTAATAAATAGTTTGATTGCGCTTCGTCTAGTGTTTCAAAGCGTGACAAGCTCTCACTGTGCCCTTCGCGCGTAGCGGTTAAGCCTAAGTCTCGCATTACAAAACGGTTTTGATGATTCACATCACCACTGCTTAGTTTACCTGCAAATAAAAACTCAAAATACTCGTAGTAATCACTGCGGTTATTAATTACATACTGGCTATTAAGTGGCGCAAGCTCTTGTGGGCATGCTTTAAAAAACTCACGCGCAATATCCACCAGCGCGCCTTTAGCTGCACTCTTTTTAAAGCTTATTTGCTCTGGGTAATTACTTAGCAACTCAACCAAAGAAGGTTTGGTTAAGTGCGCTAAAAGCTTCTGGTAATGCTGCTCGTTTGGCTCAAATAAAATGCCCGCTTTTTTTAGCGTATAAATAGCCTGATGCGGCGATGTTATTTCTTCATAATTGAGCGATTGCGCCTGCACCAAATAAGGCTTTCGCGAGTACACACGCGCCAACATGCACTGGCTTTGCTCATCTAGCTGGTTAATTTTACTAATAAATTCACTATGTTTAGGCTCAAGTAAATGCATACATTTACTAGTTACAAACTCAATAAGCTCTCTAAAATGCGCTAAATAGTATTTTGCTGGTAATTCTTTTTTCATAATATCGCCATGACTGTATATAAAAACAGTATCTAGCATTTGTGCTTATTATTCAATCTTAAACTTGTAACTAAAACACGCTATAGTTAGCTTATTAAAGCAAATTCATAAAAAAATAAAGGACTTACCATGAGCGCGCACCCGTACGATGTTTTATCACTCAATAACGGCGCAAATATTATTTTTACACCCTGCCCTAGTACAAAAACACAAAACCTAGCGGATTCAATCGCCACATTAAAAGCCGCTGGCACTAACATACTGCTTTCACTTATGCCTCAAAAGGAGCTTGAAAAAAACAACGTAGAAACCATTTATAGTGAGTGCAATAAGCACGATATAACGTGGTTTCATTTACCTATAAATGACGACGAAGCACCAAAACAGCCTTTTACATCAAGCTGGAACACCCACAAAACCGACATATTACAAGCCATATTACAAAAGCAAACCATTGCAATACATTGCAAAGGCGGTACTGGCCGCACAGGCTTGGTCGCAGCGCTTATTTTAAATTCGGCAGGTTACACAAAAGATGAAGTATATAACCTAGTACAAGGCATTCGCCGTAAAGCACTGACTATTGAACTGCAAAAAGAGTACTTTGATAACTTTGAAGTATAAGGCAGAAATTGCGGAGGATTTAGCACTATAAATAGTCCTAAGGATATTCTTTTAAATGTTACTCTACGGCCTCAATCAATCGTCCAGTCATTGAGATACCAACAAGACTAATTGGTGAGTCAGCAGCGAAAACGTAAAACCAAACTATTTGCATTTTCTGATCTATTAAACAAACTTGGCTCTTTAGGTGAACAAATGCAAATATCACGTCTTCAACACTGTATTTATCACGAAGAAATGACATAACTTTTTCTGTTGCATTACCAATTGATATTGGTGGTTCGCCATCACCTAAGTCCCAATTAGGATGGTTTAACAAATCATCTGGTGTAATAAATAACTTTTTCCCATATTTCTCAAAAGTAGAGGACTCAAAGCAGCTGGGAAAGTAAGCATCAGCACTTACATTTATAGAAACTAAAATTAAAAGTAGATAAAGCGCTCTCATATCCATCCGTGTTTATAACGTCTCAATCAGCTGGAAACGCGAGCGCTTTGGCTCAGCCAGCGAGTGTTTTTCCGATGACTTGACTTGTTAGTTTTCAATTTTTTACAAGCCCTTCTCATACTTCCCAGCGTTCTTTAGCATATGCATATTTTCGGAAGTCCCAAACTTTATCGTTTGGTTTAAGCGAGAGGGAGAAATTTTACCAATAGTTTCTATAGGAATTGATTTTTCACTATATTGGTTCAATGATTGTTATATACAAGCCCGGATGGATAATATTGCAATCAAAGGAGTTGCCGACTCTTATTCCTTCTTCAGCACCAGTAATCCCATAAATACTTGCATATCCAGATGCGAACATGATTAAAATAAGACAAAAGAACCTCAAAATTGACTCCGTAAGATTATTTGAAAACTAACGCTTAGACAACAGGCTAAGTAATGGTTGGCTAAACTGTGTAGCGAAGCGAAACGTAGCCAACTATTACTTGTTATGTTTACCTACCACCAGAATCTTGATTGTTATTAGGTATATCATTACATACAGCACAATTAATATTTTTGCGATAATTGTAGAAACGCCTAATAGCAAAAATGGTTACCGATACTAAGGCCCACAAAATACCGAATTCAATAGAGTATTCTAGACTTCTGCCTTTTAAGTATTGAACGCCAGTCAGCAGAGAAAAAATAATTGGTAGAGCTATAGCGTATTGAACAATCCATTTTTTTATTGGCATAAATATTCCATTAACACTCTGAGCTTGAAGTAAACACAACAACTTAATCGACGACCTTCGTCGTTTTATAAACCGACAAATGTTCCTATATTCAATGCATTTACCTTATCCACCAAATAGCCAACTGTAAACAATTACTTAATTTCGAACAGATTATGTAATTGCAGAAATTCAGCCTGTGTTATTTAAAAGGCGGTTACTTAAACTAAAACCTTTAAAAATGGCTCACTTTATACTCGCCAAACTCGTTATACCTGCACAAATGTATTCAGCCATAGCGCTTTACGATATTATGCTCTTTTATATTTAATTTAACTTTCAGGGCATATAATGACAACGCACACACCGCCTTCCCACTCAGCCAACACAGCTGAAAACACCTCTCTTTTTTACGTAATTTTTATCTCTGCCGTGGCTGCTATTGGTGGCTTTTTATTTGGTTTTGACTCGGGCGTTATTAACGGCACGGTGTCGGCACTCGGTAATGCGTTTAATTCTAGCAGTGTGGCTACGGGCTTTAACGTAGCGTCTGTGTTACTTGGCTGTGCCCTAGGTGCACTTGCTGCGGGGCCGCTGGCTGATAAATTTGGCCGCCGTGCAATTATGATCATCACCGCGATTATTTTTGCCATTAGTGCGTTTGGCTCAGGCATTAGCGAAAGCTCTGCTGAGTTTATTTTTTATCGTTTATTTGGTGGCTTAGGTATTGGTGCTGCATCGGTATTAGCGCCAGCTTACATTGCAGAAGTTGCACCACCAGCACTTCGTGGTCGTTTAGCTACACTACAACAACTCGCTATTGTACTGGGTTTATTTGCTGCGTTTTTAAGTAACTATTTAATAGCTGATGCAGCAGGCAGCGCGCAAAATATTTTAATGCTTGATACAGCCGCTTGGCGCTGGATGTTTTGGGCTGAGCTTGTGCCTGCAATATTGTTTTTAGTGGGTGTGTTGTTTATTCCTGAGTCGCCTCGTTATTTAGTGGCGCAAGGTAAAGTAGCCGATGCCAAAACGGTATTTAGTAAAATTTCGAACGACAATGTTGATGCGCAAATAAGCGATGTTAAACGCTCATTGCATAGCGATACAAAGCCAAGTATTCGTGATTTATTTATTGATGGCAGTAAAAAAGTACACCCAATTGTTTGGGTGGGTGTTGCCCTGAGTGTATTTCAGCAATTTGTGGGTATTAATGTGGTGTTTTATTACGGCTCTGAGCTTTGGCAAGCCGCTGGGTTTGATGAGTCGCAATCGTTATTTATAAATGTATTAGCGGGCACCACTAATATTGTATCGACCTTTATTGCCATTGCCCTCGTTGATAAAGTTGGCCGTAAACCACTGCTGCTTGTAGGTAGTATTGGTATGTTTATTAGCTTAAGCGCACTTACCTATATATTTGGTAGCGCAGGCCTTGATGAAGCAGGCAAGCTAGCCCTTAGCGATAACATGGGTACTTTTGCACTTATTATGGCTAACTTATTTGTGGTATTTTTTGGCTTAAGTTGGGGCCCAATTGTATGGGTATTATTAGGCGAAATGTTTAATAACCGCATTCGTGGTGCAGCCCTTGCTGTTGCAGCAAGCGCACAATGGATTGCTAACTTTGCAATTACCATGACCTTCCCTATTATGCTGGCTAACATTGGCCTTGCCGGCGCTTATGGCTTTTATGCGTTATCGGCACTTATAAGTATATTTTTTGTTGTTAAATACATTAAAGAAACACGCGGTAAAACGCTTGAATCTATGTGATTTTTAAAAGCGGTGATATTAATCGTAATCGCCGCTTTGCCTTTACCTACAGTAGTGCTATTTAAGAATGATTGTTTAGATGAGCTAAACGTTAATTAATAAATATATTTTAAACTGCTATTGATACGCAAACGCTGCTTTACCAGCAAACTTTTAATACCAAAGTGTATAGCTACCGATTGCATACTTAAATATCATTATAGCTCAATACGTTAGTGAATCTTTTAACTTAAGCTAAGGCTGAATAGCAATCTACGCTCATTTATTTAAACTTTATAACCATTGCCGTATTACCTTTTATTATAACTAATCTATTTAAATTCCTTTTTAGAATATCAAAAATTAGCTATTGTCCGCCCATTCCAACTTTATGTATTTACTAAAATGAAAAAACAGTTAATTTCAGGCTTAGCTTTAACGTGCGCGTTAGGTTCGTTCAGTGCATTTGCTACTAATGGTTATTTTACTCACGGCTATGGCATGACCCACAAAGGCATGGCTGGCGCAGGTGTAGCGCTGTCAGAAGAGTTAATGTCTGGCGCTAATAATCCAGCAACCTTTTTACCTAACGGAACAGAGCTATCTCTGGGCTTAGAGCTTTTTTCACCTGAACGAAAATATACTGCATCAAAAGTAGATACTTTTTACCCTGGCGCATTTTATCTTGAAGCAAAAACACAAAAAAGCGACAACACCGTATTTGCAATTCCAGAGTTTGCTATTGGCCATCAATTAAATGGAAAAGTAAATATTGGTTTATTAGTGTATGGCAACGGCGGTATGAATACCGAGTACGGCGCAGAATCCTCTACTGAGGGGACTTTTTACGCTGGTACGGCAGGCGTTGATTTAAAACAACTCTTTATTAGCCCAACAGTAAGCTATAAGTTGAATGAACAAACACGCCTTGGTGTATCCCCTATTTACGTGGTGCAACAGTTTGAAGCACAAGGGCTTGGAAGCTTTGCTCCTTTTTCGCAATCACCAGAAGCGCTTACAAATAATGGCACCGATACAAGTACAGGCCTAGGTATACAACTGGGTATTAGCCAAGATATAAATTCGTCATTAAGCTGGGGGGCAAGTTACCGCTCATCCGTGTCTATGCAAGAGTTTGATAGCTATAAAGGTTTGTTTGCAGAGCAAGGAGGATTTGATCTGCCAAGTTCGTTTCAACTTGGTGCTGCCTATAAGCTTACCCCAAGTAATCAGGTTGTATTTGATTGGCAAAAAATAAATTACAGCGAAGTAAAAAGTATTGCAAATCCAGTTAATAACTTGATGTCAGCGCCTTTAGGGGCTGATGCAGGAGCTGGGTTCGGCTGGAACGATATGACTATTTATAAGCTTGGCTATCAATGGCAGCGTACATCGCAACAAAAAATTCGTTTTGGGGTGTCTTACACCGAGCAACCGATTCCTTCTTCTCAAGTTATATTAAATATTTTAGCGCCGGGCGTTCAAGAGTGGCATTTTACAACTGGCTTTAGCCATTCTTTTACCAACAAGGTACAATTAAACGCTATGGCTTTTTATTCGCCAGCAAAAAAAGTAACGGGTGCTAACTATTTAGCGCCTAATCAACAATTATCAATCGAAATGAAACAAACCGGTTTAGGCGTTTCTATTGTTTGGGAAATTTAAAAATGATAACAGAATTCACCCCAGTATCGGCTGCAATAGGCGGTGCATTAATAGGTATAGCGTGTACGTTATTACTGGTTTTATACGGAAAAATTGCGGGCATATCAGGCATTGTTAAGTCTGTATTTGCTAAAGCAAATTCAGACTCTCGTTGGCAATTATACTTTATTTTAGGGTTGTTGTTGGCAGGTATAGCGGTAAGAGTATTTGCCCCTTCTTTATTAGAAGGCGAATTGCAATTACCGCCTTGGCTTATTGTTGTTGCAGGGCTTTTAGTTGGCGCTGGTACAACTTTAGCTAACGGGTGCACAAGTGGCCATGGCGTGTGCGGCATGTCGCGCTTTTCTGCTCGCTCTTGGGTTGCAACATGTACATTTATGCTTGTTGCCTTCATTACAGCAAACCTTGTAGGATAAATAATGAAAGCAATTATGATGGTTGTTATAGGCTTTATATTTGGCTTAGGGCTTATTATTAGCGGGATGACAAACCCTGCTAAAGTGATTAACTTTCTTACCTATGGAAACCAATGGGATGGAAGCTTAATTATAGTGATGGCTGTTGCCATGCTAATAATGATGCTTACATGGTTATGGGTTGCAAAAAAAGAGAAACCACTTATTTCAGGAACATTTAATTTAAGTAATTTAAAAAATATTGATGCGCGCTTAATTATCGGCTCAGTATTTTTTGGTTTAGGCTGGGGTTTAAGTGGCATTTGCCCAGGCCCTGGCTTGGTTCAATTGGTATCTCTTAAAATGGAATTTTTGTTATTTTTTGCAGCCGTCTTAGGCGGTATGTGGTTAGCTAAAAAAGTATAATATTTGCTGCCGACTAAAACTCGGCAGCTACTTTTCCAAACAAAGGTACATAACTTGCTGCAATATATATAAAACTATATTGAACAGGTTTAAGTTATGCTAAATAAAGCGCTGGAATTTTCCAACAGCACCCCCTGGTTAAGCGCGATTTCATCTCTCTTACTTATAGCTATACTACTGTTTTTAATTCGCTTTTTTGTAATGTACTGGCTAAAAAAATGGACTTCAAAAACCAAGTTTATATTCGATACTTTACTAATAGAGTCAATATCTAAACCGCTAACACTGTGCACAATTATTGTGCTACTCACCATTTTAGAGCACGACACCTTCATTATTAGTACTTCTATTTCTCAACAAATTCCTTTTAATAGCATTAATATTGTACTAGCTCTACTGGCACTTATTATGTTTTTAGACCGCTTTATTATTGGCACTATTAATTACTATGGTAAACAATCTGCCGTTGTTTTTAATTCAAAAAGCATAATTAAAGGCGTGATACGCGTTACATTATCATCCGTCGGAATACTAGTATTAATGGGCACGTTAGGTATTTCTATTACACCCATTATTGCCTCGTTAGGTATTACATCACTGGCTGTTGCCCTTGCTTTACAACCTACCCTCGAAAACTTTTTTTCTGGCGTGCAGCTAGTGATAGATAAACCCATAAGAGTGGGCGATTTTATTGAGCTGGAATCAAAAGAACAAGGCTTTGTAGATCACATAGGCTGGCGCTCTACATGGGTTAAAATGCTACCTAATAATATGATTATTATACCTAATAGCCAATTATCTAAATCGCGTATTATTAATTACTTTTATCCTGAAAGAGAGCTAAGCGTCCCTGTAGATATAAGCGTGCATTACGATTCGGATTTAGAATTTGTTGAGCAAGTAACACTTGAAGTGGCTCGTGAAATACTTATTTCACACGAATGGGGCGTTGATGATTACAATACCTTTGTGGTTTTTCATACCTTTGACAGATCAAGTATTAACTTTACGGTTATGCTGCGCGCAAAAGAATACTTTAATCGCTTTTGGGTTAAATCTGCTTTTATAAAAGCCCTGCATAAACGCTATAAAAAAGAAGGCATTGTAATTCCCTTCCCTATTACGGCTATTAACACTACACAAGAATCCGCTAAATTTAATAGTGATAAAAAGGTGCAAGGCGATACTTAAAACAAAGCGCGAGAGACACTCGCGCTAATAAGTATTAAAACTTGTAGGTTATTTGCCCAACAATTTCACGCGGGCTACCCGGAAAGTGACCGTTACGCTGGCTAAATCCGCTTACAGCATATTCCTTATCAAACAGGTTGTTAATATTTACACTTAGTAATACGTCATCAAAGCGACTCGTCCAGCTCATATCAAATACGGTAAACGGTTTTACTTTTTGACCATCGGAGCTTACTTGCTCACTCACATAATTAGCGCCAAACGCAATAGAAGAATTAATCGAATCGAGCCCAAAGCGTGACCATAAACCCGCCTGATGGCGCGGCGCATTAGCAAAGCGCGAGCCATCACCAAATGTATCTGAAAGCGTATCACCCGTTACGCCGTCTACTACTTGCGTATCGTTGTATGCGTAGTTAGCCGTTATTGTCCAATGCTCGGATAAATCGCCTACTAAAGTTGTTTCAAATCCACGGCTTTCAACTTCACCTATATTTAAAAGTGCGGCAATACCATCACCCGCGCCCGTATCGTCAGGGTTGCTCATTACCACGTTTTCTTTATTAATTTGATAAACAGCAAATGTACTCATTATTTTGCCGTCAAACCATCGGTTTTTCATACCCAGCTCGGTTTGCTTACCTGTTTCTGGGTCTAAGTTGCCCTCGCCTACCACATCTTCCTGATCGCCCGACGATGTAGGATTAAAGCTTTCAGAGTAGTTTATGTAAACAGAGGTGTTTTCTATTGGCTGGTACGTTACTGCAACGCGAGGAGTTACACCGTTGTCAGAATAGCTAAAGCCTGTTTCCTTATTTAATTCTTTAAAGTAATCGTAGCGTAAGCCTGCAATTACGGTCCATTGTTCGCCAATACTTATAACATCTTGAGCGTATACACCAAAGCGATCGGTATCTACACCATCACGATCTAAATCGGTTAAGTTATAGGTGCTAGGGTCTGTTTCACCGTAATTAAGTGTATAAATATTTAAGTTTGCTACACCATCAGCCTCATATCGGGCACGCAAGTAATCGTACTGCGTTTCTACCACATGGTAATCGCCACCAAATAAAAATTGATGCTCTAAATTACCTTGCTCAATGTTATATACAAAATCAGTTGTTAAGCTTATTTCTTCGTTTGCTCGAAACTGTTTGCGGTATTCTCGTCTTATAGTTTCATCATCTATATTAGCAACGCCATCACCATTTACGTCAACCCAATTTTGCGACTCGTGATACGCTTGGTCGCGCTCATTATCAAGGTATCGCACAGTAGAGCTAACAGAGAAGTCATCAGAAAAACTATGATTTAACTCAGCTTGAAGCACCAAAGCTTCCATATCTTGATAGTCAAATGATTCGTTCGCGTTATACGAAGGGTCTACCAGAAAGTTGCCATTATCATCTACCGGTACTCCACGTAAGCGATTGCCACCTAAGTCTTGTTTTATGTAATCAATACTTGTTGTAAGCGTTGTTGAATCACTCAAATCAAATAACAATCCGCCTGTTAGCTCGGTGTTTTTTGAGTCTGCATTGTTACGAAAGCTGTCTTGCTCTTCATAAAAACCACCCAATCTATAAGCCATTGTATCGCTTAAACCACCGGTCATATCGAGTGATGCGCCACGCGTGTTGTAGTTACCCAAGGTGAGCTTTAATTCGCGCTTTTCTAAGTAGCTTGGTTTTTTGGTTACGTAATTAATCATTCCACCAGGTTCGCCACCGCCATATAAAGCTGAGGCTGGGCCTTTTAATACTTCAACACGTTCAACATTAAATAACTGCGGTACACCAAAGCCTGAGTACGGGTCGCCGCGTACACCATCGTAAAATACATTGGCATCATCTCTAAAACCACGAAAAGTTACGCCTGAGTAGCTATATTCACTTACGCCAGCAATTGAGCGGTATAAGTCGGTAATGTCACGAGCCGCTTGGTCAATTATAAGTTGCTCTGTTAAAACCTGAGCCGATTGCGGAAGTTTAATAAGATCTAAATTAGTTTTAGTACCAATTTTACTCTCAGTTTCTAGGTAAAATTGCTGAGCACGACCTGTTACTTCAATTGTTTCAATTTCGTCGTTTTGCTTGGCAAATGTCATTTGAGAAAAAGCAGATAAAGACACGAAAATACTTAATGCCAAGTAATTAGGGTTAAACATGATAGTTCCTGAGAGAAGTGTAGGTAGCTAAGAAGCCAAATGATAACTCTTATCATTATTATAATCAACGGAAATAAAAGTTTAACACTCCTTAATATTAGAATTAAAAGCACCTAAAACAGGGGTTTACTTACGAATTAATCAAGCGGTGATTAATAAAATAAACAGCATAACTAGAATATTAAATTGATATAATATAACATACCGAAAGTTGCAAATTAGTAAGTTCTCTAAATGATAAATAAACTGCCCGTCACAGTGTTATCAGGCTTTTTAGGAGCCGGTAAAACAACCGTACTTAGTCATATCCTTAATAATAGACAAGGTAAAAAAGTTGCCGTTATAGTTAACGATATGAGCGATATAAATATAGATGCTGCAACAATTAAAAGTGGTGTATCGCTAAGTCACAGCGATGAAAAGCTAGTTGAAATGAGTAACGGCTGCATTTGCTGCACCTTACGTGAAGACTTGCTGATTGAAGTAGGAAAACTGGCCAAAGAAGGTCGTTTTGATTATCTCGTTATTGAATCAACGGGTATATCTGAGCCCCTCCCAGTGGCCGAAACATTTACCTTTGCCGATGAAAACGGTAATTCGCTGGGTGATGTTGCCACTCTTGATACAATGGTAACGGTGGTTGATGCAGTCAACTTCTTAAACGATTACGAGCAAGCAAACGATCTACAACAAACGGGCGAATCACTTGGTGAAGACGATGATCGCAGTGTAGCCGACCTACTTGTTGATCAAGTTGAATTTGCCGACGTAATTTTAATAAGTAAAACTGATTTAATTACAAACGATGAATTAAATAGACTCACTGCCATTTTAAATACGCTCAATACTCAAGCTAACATTATTCCTATTTCAAACGGCCATATTAATATTAACGAAGTGCTAAACACCGGTTTGTTTAATTTTGAACGTGCCCAACAAGCACCGGGTTGGCTTAAAGAAATGCGTGGTGAACATATTCCCGAAACCGAAGAGTATGGTATTAGCAGCTTTAATTACACTGCGCGCCGCCCATTTGACCCAGAAAAGTTTTATAAATTTTTGCACAATACCGAGCAATTTGGCAAGCTCATTCGTTCTAAAGGTTATTTTTGGTTAGCAACGCGCCCTTTATTTTGCGCGCAGTGGAGCCAAGCTGGCGGTATAGCTCATTACGGGTTTGCAGGTATGTTTTATAAAGCAATACCTAAAAAAGACTGGCCCACAGAGCCCGAACTACTTGCTGATATAAACAGTAAATGGGTAGAGCCCTTTGGTGATATGCGCCAAGAGCTTGTTTTTATTGGTCAGTCGTTAGATAAAAAAGCCATGATTAAAGCGCTTGATGACTGCCTTCTCCCGGAAGATGCCGTACTTAAAGGTAAAGACTTTTGGAGAACCTATAACGACCCGTTTCCTATTTGGGAGGAAGAATAATGAACGCACTTGCCCCTTTAACTCACTCTACGCCAGCTACAATGCAGCTATTACGTAAAGCAGCTCAAAGCACTAACGCTAATATACTTCCGCAAATTTATAACCAAGACACTAACATTGTTATTTGGAAAAGAGACCTTGAGCAAACATTAACAAAAGCAGTTAATGCACTCATTGCCACCAGCGCGTTAAAGCCAATAGAACTTGCTGTATCGCCCAATGACGCTTTTGATCAGTTAATAACTGCGCTTAAGGCAGAAGATAATAATCGTGATGAAGTTAATACACTTTGTGAAGACATTGCCTTACTTGTTGAAATGTTTTGCTGCCTGTTTGATTTAAAGCGCGCTGGGTTAAGGCTGAAAATATTAGATAAACCCATGTGTCCGCGTTTTCATGTAGACAAAATTCCGTGCCGGTTAGTTACTACCTACCAAGGCGTTGCTACGCAGTGGTTAAATCACAGCGATGTAAACCGCTCAAAGCTAGGTACGGGTAATTTAGGTAAACCAGATGAAGAGTCTGGTTTATTTGAAAACTTAAGTCATATTAATCAACTACAACAAGGTGATGTGGCACTGCTTAAAGGAGAATACTGGGATGACAACGAGGGTGCAGGGCTTGTACATCGCTCGCCACCAGTGGCTGCAAACGAGCAACGCTTATTACTTACCCTGGATTTTATTTAATGCGTTTAAATTAATAATATACCTAATGTAATGGCGTCTCTTTTCAATAATTGGCCAACCCTTTTTAACACTCAAGGCTAATACAAAAAACGCTCCATAAAGGAGCGTTAATCAAAGCATCTATCTGTTAGCTAAAATAGACCTTAAGCAGATAACGGCATTGAAATATCTGCTGCGGATACTTTTTTCATGCTGCCTTCTTGCTCTAAGCGAATATGCCAGCTAAACGCTTCTTCAAGTAAATGAGGCGTATGCCCGCCACGCTCACAAGCGCGCTCGTAATAGTCTAACATTGCTTCGCGATAATCTGGGTGCACACAATGCTTAATAACTTGTACAGCACGCTCACGCGGTGCTAAGCCACGTAAATCAGCTAAGCCTTGCTCGGTTACTAAAATATCAACATCGTGCTCATTATGATCAACATGGCTCGCCATGGGCACAACGCTTGAAATAGCACCATTTTTAGCAATCGACTTAGTCACAAATATTGCTAAATGAGCATTACGAGCAAAATCACCCGAGCCGCCAATACCATTCATCATTCGTGTACCACACACATGTGTTGAATTTACATTGCCGTACATATCAAACTCAAGTGCAGTATTAATGGCAATAATACCTAAACGGCGCACTATTTCAGGGTGGTTCGAAATTTCTTGAGGGCGTAATACTAGTTTATCTTTGTATTTTTCTAAATTATTAAATACTTGTGCGTTACAACGCTCTGACAAAACAATTGAGCTGCCCGATGCAAAGCTCATCTTACCTGCGTCAATTAGGTCAAACGTCGAATCTTGTAGTACCTCAGAGTACATTGTTAGGTCTTTAAAGTCAGAGTCGAGTAGCCCCATCATCACTGCATTAGCAATGTTACCAATGCCTGCTTGCAGCGGACCTAAATTAGCTGGCAATTTATTTTGAGCCACTTCGTCTTTAAAAAAGTTAACCAAATGGCGCGCAATAGATGCGGTATCTTCATCAGGGTCGGTAACGGTAGAAAACGAGTCGCTTTGGTTAGTAAAAACAATACCAACAATTTTTGCAGGATCGATAGGAATAGCAGTGCTACCAATACGGTCATCTACTTTAACTAACGGCATTGGTTGGCGAGTAGGACGATACGAAGGAATGTATATATCGTGCAAACCTTCAAGATTAGGGTTATGCAGCATATTAATTTCAACGATGACTTCTTTAGCAAAAATAGCAAAACTCGCTGAATTACCTACCGATGTAGTTGGCACAATATGCCCTTCTTCGGTAATGGCGACTGCTTCAATAACAGCTACATCAGGCATGGTTAATTGATGGTTACGTAAATGCTCAACCGTTTCAGATAAATGCTGATCAATAAACATAACTTCGCCATTATTAATCGCTTTACGTAAAGTGCTATCTACTTGAAAAGGCATACGACGCGCTAAAATGCCCGCTTCGGTAAGTAGTTTATCTAAATCATTACCTAAAGATGCGCCAGTCATTAAATTTATTTTTATTGGATTTTTTTTGACTTGCTCAATTAACGCTCTGGGTACTGCTTTAGCTTCTCCGGCACGAGTGAAGCCACTCATCCCTACAGTCATTCCATCTTTAATAAACAGACTAGCCTGCTCAGCAGACATAACTTTATTGTGTAGATTACTATTGCGAATACGTTCCAAGTTCATTTTGAGCCCCTTTCTAAATTTCACATTATTCTAATCCTAACTTCGTACTAAACAATCTAGACTTAAGTCGCATTTACGAAGTGGGGATAAGCAATATGCTAAAAAGAGAAACAACCTTACGACTTGTTAACATTAATACGTGGTTATTATTAATACTTTCAACAAAAATAAAACAATAACTTGTACTGTAATCCATAAATTAATTGCATTATTTTATGAGATGAAATGTTTTTTGAAGAATTAAGATTATTAATTTAAACACCCAATGTTGTTTGAAGCATAAGTTGACATAAGAACATACGTTTTTACTGGGCTACAGCGCCGTAAGTGAAGTGTAACTTGGCATAAAATTGAAGCGTATAATGGCATAAAGTTACCATCCTAATCTATGTCTAATAGATATTGATAGTTGAGAGAGCTTTATTAAGACCAACTTTGCCGGATCTTATATCGCTTATCAATTCTTTGATACATAAACTAGTTGGTAAACCGGAAATAACAATTTGTGAATCTAGGTTCAATCTTATAAAAAGTGAGTTCAACTCATCGATAATATGTTCTCTAATGAGGATTTTACTTAGATTGAACTTTAACTCCCTATTTACAATGTAAAACTCAGTGGCAAATCCAGTTCTTGAGTCCCTTTGGTTACCCCCAATACAGTTAATAATTTTATAAATATATTTTGTAGTTTCCCTGTTATAACTTTCAAAATTAAAACCAATAGAATTTTGAATTAAGTCAGCATTGTCTACGCAAGGCGGAGTAGTATTTGTATTTTGAGCTAACCCCTTTAATATCTTTCTATAACTTTTCCAATGACAGACCTTCTCAGGTAAAGTTAATGTCCATACATATTTAGCCCTATTAAAAATAAATTTTTTATTGTTATTTTTTTGCTGCTCCTTTGGCACAACTTGTACAAAGAGATATTTGAGGTCATAAAACGATTGTTCTGGGATATGACTTAAACAGTAGCCATCTGATTCAACTATTTCGTACCTCACAACTCCCGAATATGAAAGTACATTACCTAAGGTATTTATAACCTCACATATAATTTGATTAACCTCAGTTGCGTCAGATCCTGTTATGCTATTTAAAAGACACTTTGCTTTATCAATGTCATTGCCAGATAACTCGGTATGAAAATTAGAGTAAGAGTTCGACCTACCACCGTAAGGAAGCAAAGCAGTATGCAACTCTTCTCTAAAGATATGCACTTGAGGAGACCTTCGAAAGTCATGTTCATTGTTATTAGCGATAATTCTGGGTAAAAATTTAGGGCTTTGTGATTTTTTATTATTCTGCATCAGATAGACCTTTTATATACGTGCTATATTTTTCTTTTTCTCGTAAAATATCGTTTGTTAAATCACGCCTAATATTTACTAATCGTTCACCTTCAGCCCCTAACTTTGGAACGATGACCTCAGTAGCAAAAAAATCAACTCCTTCACGGTTAAAATCTCTAGGTTTACAAGCAAATAATCTAACAACTGGATCATCATGAAGTTTTATCTGTTCTGTATGAAAGTAACGTGTACTTATTGATATTTCCTTAGTTTCAATTTCACTACTCAATTTAAGATTTATTGTATTTTTCCAATTAAATCTATGATCCCACCTATTACCTAGTCCGTGGAAACTATCAAAGTAATTTACTGTTGCAAGTACTTGCCCAAAACGACCAAGGTCCTCGTTAAAATAGTGTTCCCAGACCCTTCCAATGAAAAGTTCTAATCTTTTATTTTTATTAAATTTACTAAGGACTAAGCCATATCCAGTCAAATCAAACAAATCAATTAATGCTGTGGATGCAATCCTTAATTGGTTTTCTGACTGCCATGCATGCTTATATTTTTCTGAAATTAATTCAGAAAATTTATAAAAACTAACCCAAAAATAGGTTCTATACTGCTTTTCAGCTTTTTCAGTCTCATTATTAATTAATGCTTGAAATACACTTTCACCTAAAGAGTGAAGTAAAAGACCATGATAATCAGGAAAATTAACTGGGCGGTTATATGGCAGCAACCCCTTTAATACTACTTCATTTATGTCTTGGATAGTGGTTAACCTCCCCTCCACAATACCGAATATAATATTCAGATCGAAATCGCTCCATTGGTTTTCATCATTTTTATGAGCCAATAGGGAGTTTAAATATTCATCCAGTTCAGGGCGTTGATAGCTAAACTTGGACCAAAACTCTTTTTCACGTATTATGCAGGTTGAAGCAAGCCAGAATCGTTTTGCTGCAATTAAGTTCCCTACCCAGCCTTTATAAAGCTTACCAACCTCATTAGTGATTAGATCTAAATTTTTAGTAAAAGATAGTTCTTCCTCTCGGCATACTTCATCTAAAATATACCAATCAGGTGTTATGTATTTTTTTTCTATTTGATATTCAAACATTAATCTCTCTGATAACCACTCAAGTTTTTTTATGGTATTTTCAGATAATGGAATTTCATAAATAAAATTACTTCTTCTCCACTCCCTTTTTTTAACAAAATCTTTTATTCTTGAACCATGCCTTTGATCTAAACCTTGCTTAAAGGCTAGAAAGCAGTTCGTTGGTAGCGCTGCTACGGCATCACAAATACCTGTTAAGTTTTCGTTTTGATCAGAGCTTTTTTTACAAATAACATTAATATGTTTTGCTACGATATTAGCTGTAAGCTCAATGACACTTAGCGCCCATGTAATATCACCTTTCTTTGATATGGTCTCAACGTAAGTTTTTATATTTGTTAATGTACCATCCGCGAATTCATACTTATCAGCATTTAAGTTTGTCTCTAAACAAGAAAGTAAAACTTTTGAGAGCTCATTTTCTAACCACCTATAATCACGAACCATAGTTGGTTGCAGTGTATGACTAAATTGAAAAGCTAATGTAGTTACAGTGTCTGTGCTTTTATACCAATTTGGATGTTCCAGTTTTGACTTGAACCACTCACTACTTCTAGGTATTTTGTCCTTGTTGTACTCATACCAACATAAAAAATGCGTAATTTCATTCACAAACTTTAGAAAAACTTTACCTGATAGGTGCTTTTCTGTAGTTGATAATTCCGCTAATGCATCTATTGATTCTAACCAATATTGAACGATATTCCTTTCGTGTTTTTGGAACTCTCCTACTTTCCAATTTTTATTTCCTGGAAGTACGTTTTTTACAGACTTATGTATATTTATAAATATTTCATTTGAAAGCTTTGTAGGCTCAAAAAGCGATAAAACCCTCACCCCAAGCTGATAGAACGCAAATACAGCAAAACCCGCTAAAATTGTAATAATCGGCACATTTAAAGGATTAACTCTATACCCTAAAACATATTGAGTTAAAAAAAGTATTCCTAAAAATGTAAAAAATACTAAATATTTAAGATAATTTTTACCAAGGCTTTCATTGAATAATAACTGACGTAAGCTCTGAGGTAATTTTGAGTATATAGCGCCACTAATACTAGTAATAGCGGTATAATATAAACCTATAAAAAGACCACTGATACTTGTTACCGTTGCCACTAATGTTGAGTAGTCCGTATCTCTTAAAACTACCCACCCCTTATTGACAAACCATGGCCTTAGGGGTTCTTCCATAGCTTGCGTTAAGAATGCAATTAGCATAGGTAATACAAAGTACGGTAATGAATTTTTAAACATGTTAAAAATGAAAGCTCGCATGCTTGAAACTTTTACTGCGAACTCCCTTAACTGATAATACCGCTTAGCAACTTCGAATTTTATTAATCTATACCGTCTTTGAATTTTCCAAAAAAATTTATATTGAGAAAATCTCTGCTTCAATTCAATAATCATGAACCAACACTACTCAATAGAAGATGTTTAATCATAGCCGACCTCTAAACCACATAAATTACAATAAACAAAACAGGCTTTACTTCTAAACTGTGTCATATCTTCATTTCCACAGTGGCATTTCAGTTTTTTACATTTCGCATTTAGCTCAGCAATTAAACCTTCTTGAATAACTCTTGGCTGTATATATTTATCAGCTACGGATGCGTAAGCAGAGTTACCACTTAGTCTATTTTGCCTTTTTTCATCTAACCTTTTTCTATAATCATCGTTCTCTTGCTGGCGCTGCCTATATATCTGATCGGCCTCGTTTTTTGCATCAATTTTTGACTGCTGAACATCGAAATAGGTAAGGTTGTTCTCGTTAAAGTGTAAGTCGTTCAAACTCACTAATTTTGATTGCTCTGAACTGACAACTTGTACCTGAAAGCCTAAATCATCGATTCCGTATTGTGTATAAAAACACTTAAAAAACAGCTTGCTTTGATCTCGGCTAGTGATTTTTGATTCAAGGTCAAATACGTAAAGGTTTTCGTTAGAGTTATAAAATATGTCTTTTCGGGTGAAGTTGTTTTTGTCTTGTAGAAATAGCCAAAGGACTGTAGCGCCTTGTTCTTTAAAAAATCGATCTCTCGCAACAATAACATCTAGTGGTACTTGGTCTAACACTAACTCAATAGCTATATCCATGTTGTGCGTGTTAGAGTAAAAACTTATATCTGGTCTTCGCCATGCTTTAGCTAGTCCCGTCTGAAATTGCTCTCGATAAGTTTGTTCTACTTGAATATTTTCATACTCAACTTCGCTTTTAAGCAAATTTGATATAGTCGCTTTATAGTCTTTATGTTTTTTACTTTCTTTTATTCCATTGTAACTAATTGCCTTTAGTTCACTATCGGTGAGGCTTGTTGTGCTTTTCACAGGGCAATCTTCTGAACCAATAGGGTGTTTGAAATGATGTTTTTGTGATGGAGTTCCAGCAAGTATTAAAGGCTGAAAACATGTAGCACATAATATACTACCAAGCCCTTCAGGCTCTCTTAGGAAGCGCCTAAGCTTAAATAGAGCAGCTTCATCTATAGATAGAACTTCATTGGAGGTATAGCTTTTACCCCCGTCAGGTAAAAAGACTTTAGAAACTGTAGACATAAATTAAGCTTTAATTCCATTTAAATGATCATACTTAAGATAGCTAATTTAAAGATCAGAATATGGATAAGCAAGCTTTAATAGCTTTATTTAAAAAAGAATATATTTACGAAGAATGTTTGATTAAATTTATCTATAACACCCAAATGAGGAATTTGGGTGGCAGTCTTACCAGCCACATCTCGGCACACACGTCACAAACTGTGGCTGCTCCCTTCCGGGCCTGACCAGGTTCGCCTGCTAGTGTTGCGAGAGGACCAATAAGACTACCATTGAGGGCCTTGGTTGGCGCGGGAAGGATTATCTCTACTTTTGCTCTGTTATTCAAGGGATAATCTAAAAAGAAAGTGCGATTGCATACTTCATATACAATCGCGGTGCATTTAGCTGTTTTAGTGCGTATTAATTGTTCTCTAACTGCGCTTTTATATTACGAAGTGCTGCTTTTACTTTTTTCATGTTTTCTGGACCCATACGTAAAAGCTGTTTTTGTGCCGCAGGTAATTGCTCCCACTCCGAAAACGCATACTGGTACGTTACTGAATCACGTAGTAACGGCAAATCACCTTCTGGCTCTGGCGTATCAAGTAATAAATCGATTGCATCGGTTAGCGTTTGATTAAACTCATCATCGCCGTAGCCAATTTCACTGTATGCATTATTAATAAGTGGCTTGTACTCTTCGTACATACGAACGGCTTGCGCTGCACTCATACTAGTAAATATTTTTACGTACGGTGTGTAACGCTCGTAGCTGTTAGGGTTAATCGTTAGGATGTCACCTTCATTTACGCTAAATTTCTCTTCTGGCTGTACAACAGGCGTGTGCTTTTTAGCTACTTTACCTTTAGCTAGGTTATCTACAAATACAACACCACGGCGAATTACATCGTCGGTTACCATTAAGCTCATTACTGAGTCGCTTAGGTATTCGTCGATTTTTGCAACAACAACCGCATCACTTTCGTTAAGCGTTGGTAATGGTTTTACTTCAGGCACCGGCTCACTTGGGCTTTGTGCTGGCACTTCAAGCTCTGCTGGCTTTTCTGGCATAACTGATGGTGCGTCAACTACGGGATCGTTTTCAGGTTTAAGCTCCATCATTGGTTGCTCTTTTGGCGCTTGCTCTACCTCTGTGCGTGTTTGTGGCTCATCACTTGGCTTTAATAGTACAAACGCGGCTGCGCACACAACTATTATTAAAATAATAACGGCGAAAAGAAAATTGTTATTAGGCGGACGTTTTTGAACATCTGACGCTTCTGGTTTATCTGACATACAAACTCCATAAAAATTAAAAGTGCGTTATCACTCAGAGTACTCTGAATGGAAAAAATTCATTATGAGTAGTAACTATAAATACATAACTATTTTAGCTTACAAATATAAACATAAGCTTACTGTACTTACTATTACTCAGTTATCCTTTGATTCTTCTAGCTTAAAGACTTACAGTTAATAAATAAAGTAAAGACGTTGAACAGTTTAAACACCAATATGAAAATCAAGCAAGTCGATCCAGAAAAACCAAAAATAGCCCTATTATTAACGGGCGGTGGCGCACGAGCTGCTTATCAAGTGGGTGTACTTAAAGCGCTAGCTCATAGTATGCCTCGTACTGCTCCATTGCCGTTTAGAGTAATAAATGGCACTTCTGCTGGGGCTATTAACTCTGCGGCTTTAGCATGTTACGCCTCTTGTGCACATTTAGCTGTACGAAAACTTGAATCAGTTTGGAAAAACTTTTCGACCTCGATGGTTTATAAAAGTGACTTCTTAAGCGTATTTGGTCATATTGCGCGTAATATTTTAACTAGCTTTCAGTCAGAGCATATTAATCACCCACCAGCGAGTTTGCTAAATAATCGCCCTCTACGTGGTTTGCTCAATGAAATTTTAGACTTGCACCGGATAGAGCGTAACTTACACCGTAATTATTTAGATGCGCTGTCTATTACAGCTTCTAGTTATACGACGGGCGACTCTGTTGCGTTTTTTCAATCAAATACACAGACACCATGGCAACGCGCTAAACGCGAAGGCCAAGCCACGCGTATTAACGTTGAGCATTTAATGGCGTCGAGTGCCATTCCTATGGTATTTCCAAGTGTAAATATTTATAACCATTACTTTGGTGATGGCTCTATACATCAGCTTTCTCCCTTGAGTCCATCGATTCATTTAGGTGCTGAAAAAATATTTATTATTGGGGTCGACCAGCCTAAAGAGCTTCACCCACCGGGTTATTCGCCGCATTACCCTGGCTTATCAGCTGTTGCAGGGCATTTACTCGATAGCGTATTTACCGACACTATGCAGTCGGATTTAGAGCGACTGGAACGCGTTAACCGCACTTTAGGATTACTCCCCGCTCGTGATAAACATCAAGAACTTAAGCAAATTGATACCTTTGTTATTAACCCTTCGCAAAACTTTAACGCCATTGCCGCGCAGTATTACGACGATATGCCGTGGGCGATTAAAGTATTACTGCGTACGATCGGTGTTAAAAAACATTCGCAATCGAGTTTGACCAGTTACCTATTGTTTGAAAAACGCTATACCCAACATTTAATGCAAATTGGCTATGAAGATGGCATGGCGCAGCTGCCTAAAATGCGTGAGTTTTTAGAGTTAGATTAAGTCCAAACAAGCACATTATTCTATCCCGTCGAGCAGGTAGTGCTCTACCCGCTCAACACGCCTTGGTTTACCTTGTAGTACTAAAACGTCGTTAGGTAACAAGGTTGTTTGCGCTGATGGCGTGTCTATTTCGGACCCTTCTCTGCGAAGTGCTTTTACGAGTACTCGCCGCTTTTCTAAATTTAGATCTTCAATTGTTTTACTCACGGCATAAGCTTGCTTGGGCAATGCTACAACGTGTAAATATTCTAATCGGTCGGTTGAGGCATCTTCGCTATCTTTAAAATACCCTGCGTAAAAACTTTGCATTAATGGATAACGATTACGTCGCTCTTTACTTACTCGGCGAACAATACGTGTCATGGGTACGCCCGACATAGACAACACATGCGAAACGAGCATTAAGCTCGCCTCTAACGACTCGGGCACCACTTCGGTTACACCTAGCGCTTTTAAATAATCGAGCTGGCTGTCGTCACGAGTCCTAATAAGTATTTTAACGTTAGGTGCTATTTGCTTTATGGCATCAATAACAACTTGCGCGTGATCAAACTCAGTAAAAGTAATAATCACCAACCGAGCTCGCTCTACTCCTGCGCATTTTAAAATATCTTTTTGCTTAACATAACCAAATATTACAGGCTCGCCAGCCGCTTTGCCTTCTTGTACAAGTATTGGGTTACTTTCGATGGCAACGTAGTCTATTGCTTCGGGCTTTAAAAAACGCGCTATAGTTTGTCCAACACGCGAAAAACCACAAATAACAACATGATCGCTATAAAGTGTACTACTTTGTGGCTCACTCTCCAGCGCTAAACTTGGGCGATCGAGTATGCCTAAACGATTTAAAATGAATGGCGTTTTATCAATCAAAAATGGTGTAAATGCCATTGAAAGCACACCCAATGCAATTAAAAATGAAGCTTGCTCTGAGTTTAATAACTGATGCTGGCCAGCAAGTGCGATAAGTACAAAACCAAACTCTCCCATTTGCCACAACATAATGCCACAGGCGAGTGAATCTTGGTTTCGTTCATGCATTAGCCGCGCACTAAGTGCTACTACTGTAATTTTTAATATGAGTAACCCAAGCAATGCGCCAATAATTATTACTATGTGCGCCAGTACAAATAAAATATCTAGCTGCATACCCACAGTTACAAAAAACAGCCCCATTAATATATCGCGAAATGGACGTATGTCGGCCTCTAACTGATGCCTATAATGGCTCTCACCTAACATCATTCCCGCTAAAAATGCGCCCAATGCCATAGACAAGCCAAACATATACGTTAAAAAGCCCGCAAATAACGCTACTAATATAGTCGTAAGTACAAACAATTCATCGGTTCGTACTTGCGCTATTTCTTTAAATACTATGGGCAATACCCATTTACCAATTGCCCAAAGGAGCACACATACAAATGCACCTTTACTTAGGGCAAAGGCTAAAGCCCAGCCAATACTTTGTGAGTCGCTTGATGCAAATAAGGGAAGTATTATTAATAGAGGAACAACAGCAATATCTTGAAAAAGCAGCACACCAACGGCTAACTGCCCTCGTCGCTGATTAAGCTCACCCGTCTCTTTTAATAGCTTAACAACCACCGCAGTTGAAGAAAGCGCCATAATTGTGCCAATAGTAAAGCTGGTGAGTAGAGAAAAGTCTAAACAATATAAGATAATAATGAAGAGTAAGCTGGTTATGCCTACTTGCAGAGATCCCAGTCCAAATACTAGGTTTCGCATTGCCATTAACCGCGAGATAGAAAACTCTAACCCCAAACTAAATAACAAAAAGACAATACCAAGCTCTGCTACAAACTCTATTTCATGAGATTGTGCTAACCAACCAATACCATGGCTACCGGCTAAAACCCCAGTTGCTAGGTACGCTAAAATAGGCGGCAAGCCAATGCGTTTAAAAAACCACACAAAAAGCACTGCCGCTACTAATAAGCCAAAAATTTGAGCATTAATACTTTGCAAATGCAGCCTCGCGCTTAAATTAAACTAGTAGCTTGTAAGTAAATATAGCAACCATATGTTTTTCAGGCAATTTTAAAATATGGCACAAAAATAGCTTAGTTATTGCAAAGTAACACCCTCGGGGGAGAATTTAATGGAAAACGTCCATATTTTGACGCAACGTGTGTCAGGTCGCGGTGATTTTTTGCCGTTTTCGGCTGAACATTCACCAACAAACGAAATAACAGAAACACATAAACTCGTTACAGAGCTACAAACAAGCTTAGTGATTGAGGATGTTTTAGCTATATACGCAAAATTTACAAAACAATTGTTAAATTTTTCTGGTTTACAGTTTCAATCAACATTAGGAACTACACAAACATCAGAAAGTGACACAAATAGTACTCCCTATATTTTTGATTTAGCGATCGGTAATGAACACTTAGGGCAACTAATTTACTTTAGTAAGTTTCCGCTTGGCCAAGCAATTGAGAAAAAATTAAATATTTTACATACTGCGCTGGTTTATCCACTTCGCAATGCAATGATGTATAGCAGAGTATTAAAGCTTGCTACAAAAGATGCATTAACCGGTTTAAACAACCGTAGTCAATTTAATGACTTTTTACTGCAAAAACTTGAAAACTGCCGTCGTTATCAGCGTCCATTTAGTTTAATGCTACTTGATCTGGATAACTTTAAACAAGTTAACGATAACTTTGGTCATAAAATTGGTGACGATACACTTAAAGAATTTTCAAAAGTACTGTGTAGCAGCATACGTGGCACTGACTCAGTGTTTAGATTTGGTGGTGATGAGTTTGCTTTACTTATTGAAGACCCTGAGTTTACCACTAATAAAGTGATTGCTGAACGCATAATGTGCTTAGTAAGAAAATCGCCATTAATGTCTAAGTACAAAGTAACAACCAGTATTGGTTTTACTTTAGCTAACAGCCAAGACAGCGAAACTGAAATATTTGCTCGAGCAGATAAAGGCTTATACAAAGCAAAAGCATCTGGCAGAAACTGCGCAAAAGCCTACTAATATTTGCTTAAACTAATTGAATAAAAAAGCCTAGCTTCCCCCGCTAGGCTTTTTTATTGCTAAAATTTCACCCCTAAGGTTTTACACTTACCAATTTATAAATAAACAAAGCAGCACAAAAGCCGAAAAAGAATCCGCTAATTAAATTAAGTAATGCGGTAATTGTAGCAAGCGGTGTAAATAACACTAAAAGCAGTGGCAGGCTCACGCCTAAAATAAAAAACAATCCACCTTTACCTAACCAATAAGCTAATAAAAGCACTGAAGATACAACTCCACCCGCAACTGCATAACCTAACGTAACTATATTTAACTCAAGTAAAACATTAGCGATAATAGCTATTACGGCCGTTATCAGCATACCCATTGGCGCTTTAGTCACTAACGACAAACCAACATGCGGCTGTTTACTCATTTATTTACACTCCCAAAAAATACCATTTTCATCAACATGCTTAGCACTTATAAAATAACCAACCACTTGCACTAATTCATCATTATAGAAAATAAGCGGTACGCTGGCGCGAAGCCAAGGTGCTATTTTTGCATCTTTAAACCAATGCTTAACTGTATTACTACCAGGCTTTTTAAGTGGTTTTATACGCGCACTATTGCAATTAAAGCGCACTATTACTTGCTCATTAGCGTGTGGAGGTCTTACACCGCTACCAGCCCTTTTAATTAATAAACGCCCATCAGCAAGTTTTAGTTCTGAATGATTCAGCTCTGTATCTGTTAATACTTCACGTGGTGTTACAAAATACAAATAACCTTGATGCCGGCGTATTTGCCCATCTAGCAAGTCGATACGCATTTGTGCGTCGTTTTTTGCGCACATTGCTTGATTAATAATTTGCTCAAGTTGCTTTTGTGATGGCATCACTTGAGTAAATAATGCAAGCCACGCACGTACTATATTTGCAATACGCGCTGCGCTGTATTCGCTTATTTGGCTAATGCACAGTGCTTGATGCTCGTTAACACACTTATTTAAATCAAGCTGTGTGTATTCATCAAGTAGAGTTTGTTGTTGCTGTAGTAGCTCAATGCTTCTTGCAGTGCATTGCTCAAACCCATTAAAGCGCTCAGCTAACACAGGCACTATTTTTGAGCGTAAAAAGTTACGATCAAAACTTTCATCTGTATTAGAGTCATCGGTTATGTGGTTAATACCGAACTGCGCTGCAAACGCTTCTATATCGCTTCGCTTAACGTTCAACAATGGCCGAAAACATACACGGCCACTTTGCAGCAAACGCGCTTGGTGCATAGCACCAAGCCCTTTTAAACCTGAGCCACGCTTTAAGCGCAGTAAAAACGTTTCTACTTGGTCGTTTAAGTGTTGGCCCAGTAAAATAATGCTGCTTTGTGGGCTTAGTTCATCAAGTGCTTTATAACGGGCGTCGCGTGCTTGGGCTTCAAGACTTGTGCGCGACTGCTGATCAATGACAACTTTCGCAGCTTCAAAAGGCACACTAAGCTCAATACATACGTTTTTGCAAAAGCGTTGCCAGTCATCAGCATACTGGCTCAAGCCATGGTGAACATAAATAGCCGAGACATTAATTGCAGGGTTATCTGCTTTTAAAGTGCGCATTAAATGCAACAACACCACAGAATCAACGCCACCAGAGAGCGCCACTGTAAAAGCAGTGTTGCCTTGCTCAATATAGCTATTTAGTGATTTTTTTAATTGCTGATAAATTGCTGATGTATGCATATGGGCGCACTTTAATATAAAAACTCTGAACATTTTAAAGCAAAAAAGCCGCATAAGCGGCTTTTTTTTAACATTTAATGCGTTTAGCAATAACCAAACGACATTAAACGTTTGTAACGTTGGTCAAGCATTTCTTCAAGCGTAAGCGCTTGAAGATCAGCTAAGTCACGTTTTAGGCGTTCTTTTAAGTTACGTGCCATACCATCGTAATTGCGGTGCGCTCCACCTAGAGGTTCATCAATTAAATTACTGATTAAATCTAGTTCTTTCACGCGCTCTGCGGTTACACCCATAGCTTCTGCTGCAAGTGGTGCTTTGTCGGCGCTTTTCCAAAGAATTGACGCACAACCTTCAGGCGAAATTACAGAATAAGTGCTGTATTGCAACATGTTAACTCTGTCGCCAACACCAATCGCTAATGCACCACCTGAACCCCCTTCGCCTATAACCGTACATATTGTCGGCACTTTAAGTGTCGCCATTACTTTTAAGTTACGTGCGATTGCTTCAGATTGACCACGCTCTTCAGCGCCAACGCCTGGGTATGCACCCGGTGTGTCGATAAAAGTCATGATTGGCATTTTAAAACGCTCAGCCATTTCCATTAAGCGTAATGCTTTACGGTAACCTTCTGGCTTTGGCATACCAAAGTTGCGTTTAATTTTTTCAGCAGTGTCACGGCCTTTTTGTTGGCCAATAACCATTACTGGTTCGCCATCTAAACGCGCAACGCCACCTAAAATAGCCGGATCGTTAGCAAAAGTACGATCGCCAGCAAACTCGTCAAATTCCGTGAAAATGCGCTCGATATAATCTCGAGTGTAAGGACGCAACGGATGACGTGCTAACTGTGATACTTGCCAAGCGCCTAAATTAGAAAAAATCTCCTGTTTTTGTTTGGCACTTTTTTCTTTTAGTTTGCTGACTTCCTCTTCTAACTCAAGGTCTAATTCGCCAGCGCGGCTTATATTTTGTAATTCTTCAATTTTTGCTTCTAATTCTGCAATTGGAAGCTCAAAATCAAGATAATTGAGGCTCATGCTCTAAACTACCTAATTAGTTAAATTCTAGTTCTACATCTTGCGCTGCCATTAATGATAACTTATGTATTAAGTCGTCACTTGGCGTAACACACCATTCGATCCCAAGAGTTAATTGAGCCAACGCATCTGGACGTTGGTAATAAACCTTGATCGGACACGTTCCCATTTTATAGGGTTCGAGTACTTTTTGTAATTTATCGAAGAAACCTGCCTCGACTTGCACCATGTTCAGCGTCATTTTAATCGCTTTAATACGTTTTTCACGCGCTTGAGCAATGGTGTTTATTTCTCTGGCGGTCATTGTAATACCACCGGAGAAGTTATCAAAGCTGACCTGTCCAGATATTACCAAGATATTGTTAACTTGGAGCATATCTTGGTACTTTTCAAACTCGTCTGAATACAAGCGTACATCAATCCGTGCACTCTTGTCATCTAAAGTTACTAAGGCCCAACGATTTCCTTTTTTATTAATTAATACCCTTGAAGCAATCACTAAACCTGCGGCCGTTGCAAATACATCACGGTTAGTTGGCTGTAAATCAACTATTTTTCCGCTGGTATAATGCCTAAGCTCACGTCGGTACTGATTTATTGGATGCCCAGTTAAATAAAGACCTAGCGTTTCTTTTTCACCATCTAACCATTCGTTATCGGTGAGTCCTGTGGCCTTAATAAAGGCTTGCTCAACTTCGTCAGGCTCGGTGGCTAATAAACCAAACAAATCACTTTGCCCTAATAGCTCAGCTTTGTTGTGTTGATCAGCTGCACGCATTGCATCTTTTAAACTGGCCAGTAATGTAGCACGTCCAGATTGGGTTTTTTCTGGCCCTAAATTATCTAGTGCACCTGAGTAAATTAATTTTTCAGTGACACGTTTATTTAAGCGTTTTAAATCAACTCGGGCACAAAAATCAAATAAATCTTTAAATGGGCCACCTTTCGCACGTGCTTCTAATATTGCATCAACCGGTGCTTCACCCACACCTTTTATCGCGCCAATGCCGTAAACAATCTCGCCTTGCAAGTTTACTGTAAACTTAAACTCACCTGCATTCACATCTGGCGGCAATAAGGTGAGCTTCATGTTTTCACATTCATCCACCAAAATAACGATTTTGTCGGTGTTATCCATATCAGCCGACATTACCGCAGCCATAAACTCTGCAGGATGATGCGTTTTCATCCACAGCGTTTGATACGAAACGAGTGCATATGCCGCTGAGTGAGATTTATTAAAGCCGTAACCAGCGAATTTTTCTACCAAGTCGAAGATTTTTATCGCGAGCTCGCCGTCAATGCCGTTATTTCTTGCGCCATCTTCAAACGTTGAACGCTGCTTTGCCATTTCTTCGGGTTTTTTCTTACCCATTGCACGACGCAGCATGTCGGCGCCACCTAGCGTGTAGCCTGCTAGTACTTGCGCAATTTGCATTACTTGCTCTTGATACAAGATAATACCGTACGTTGGATCAAGTATTGGTTTTAAGCTTTCGTGCTGATATTGCGCATCTGGGTATGAGATTTCTTCTCGGCCCAATTTTCGGTCGATAAAGTTATCTACCATACCTGATTGCAGCGGACCTGGTCGGAACAAGGCCACAAGTGCAATCATATCTTCAAAGCAGTCGGGTTTAAGTCGGCGTACTAAGTCTTTCATACCGCGCGACTCTAGCTGGAATACAGCGGTAGTCTCAGCGCGAAGTAGTAACTCAATACTTTTTTTATCATCCAGTGGAATAGTGTTTATATCGACAGGGTCTTTACCTTGGCGCTCCATGCGCACATTGGTCATATCGACCGCCCACTGCAATATAGTCAGTGTACGTAAACCCAAGAAATCGAACTTAACTAAGCCTGCCGTTTCTACGTCATTTTTATCAAACTGTGTGACCGGAAACTTACCTTCGTCATCGCAATAAAGCGCGGCAAAGTCGGTAATAGTGGTTGGCGATATTACTACGCCACCCGCATGTTTACCCGCGTTACGTGTACACCCTTCAAGGATGCGACACATGTCGATTAAATCTTTTACTTCGTTGTCGCCATCGTAGGCTTCTTGCAAGCGTGGTTCTATATCAAACGCTTTAGCAAGCGTCATCCCAGGATCGCCTGGAATCATTTTTGAAATACGATCAACAAACCCATAAGGATGCCCAAGCACTCGCCCTACATCGCGTATTACCGCTTTTGCAGCCATAGTACCAAAGGTAATAATTTGCGATACGGCGTTTCGACCATACAAAGCCGACACGTGATCAATTACCTCGTCACGTCTATCCATACAGAAATCGACGTCGAAATCGGGCATTGATACACGTTCTGGATTCAAAAATCGCTCAAAAAGCAAGTCGAATTCAAGTGGATCCAAATCGGTAATTTTAAGTGCGTACGCAACTAACGAACCCGCACCTGAACCACGACCAGGTCCAACAGGAATATTGTTATCTTTACTCCACTGAATAAACTCCATTACGATTAAGAAGTAACCTGGGAATCCCATTTGGTTAATTACGCCAAGTTCTATATCAAGTCGCTCGTCGTATTCAACACGTTTTACTTTTCGCTCTTCTTCATCGGGGAATAAAAACTGTAATCGCTCTTCAAGACCATCTTGTGACACTTTAACTAAAAACTCATCAATCTTAAGTGAGCCAGTTGGGTAATCAGGTAAAAAGTAAGTCCCTAGCTGAACAGTTACATTACAACGCTTAGCTATCTCTACCGTGTTTTGTAAAGCCTCTGGAATGTCGCTAAACAGCTCTGCCATTTGCTCTGATGTTTTTAGGTATTGTTCTTCAGAGAAACGTTTAGGGCGGCGTTTATCATCCAGCGTGTAGCCGTCAAAAATAGCAACGCGAATTTCGTGCGCTTCAAAGTTTTCTGGCTTTAAAAACACTACTTCGTTGGTGGCTACAACAGGTAACTGCTCTTTGGTAGCAAGCTCTACCGCCATGTGTAAGTAGTCTTCTTCAAGCGGTCGATTGGTGCGAACAAGCTCAAGGTAGTAGTTATCGCTAAAATGCTGCTTGTAAAAACTAACTACCGATTCAATGACACTTGGGTTATTTTTTAATAACGCTTTACCTAAGTCACCGTCTTTAGCGCCAGAGAGAATAATTAAGCCCGTTTTATGTTCCACCAGCCATTCTCGGTCAATCACTGGCCGATGAAACACATGCCCACGCTGATACGCTTTAGATATTAACAAGGTAATATTTTTATAGCCGTCGTTGTCTTTGGCTAATATGGTTAAGCGGCTTGGCTCGTCAGGAAATTCAGGACTACGAACCCAAAAATCTGCCCCCACAATAGGCTTAATACCGGCGTTATGCGTGGCGCCATAAAAGCGCACTAAGCCACAAAAGTTCATTTGATCGGTAATCGCAATCGCAGGCATTTGCAGCTCTTGCGCTTTAGCGACTATCGGCTTTGTTTTAGCGAGGCCGTCAACCATCGAGAAGTCAGAATGAACCCTTAAATGGACAAAATCAGGAGCAGCCATGCTTAACCCTCGCCATTGGCTTGCGCCAATACACGTTGCACAGGCTTAAAGCTTTTACGATGCTCGTCAATCGCGCCGTACTGTTCAAGCGCCGCAAAATGCGCTTTAGTCGGATATCCTTTGTGCCCTGCAAAGCCATATTCTGGGTGGCGTTTATCAAGTTCAATCATTTCATCATCACGCGCTACTTTAGCTAAAATAGACGCGGCTGATATTTCAGCTACCAAGCTATCGCCTTTAACAACGGCTTGCGCTGGCATTGCTAATTTAGGCAAACGATTACCATCTATAAATACAAATTCAGGTTGTGTGCTTAACGCCTCTACTGCGCGGGTCATGGCAAGCATCGTTGCGTGCAGAATATTTAATTCATCAATCTCTGTCGGATTGCAGCGACCATAGGCGTAACACAATGCATTTTCTTTTATTTCAATCGCGAGTGCTTGGCGTTTTTTATCTGTTAATTTTTTAGAATCTGCTAAGCCTGCAATAGGTTTAGTGGGATCTAAAATAACGGCGGCAGTGACTACGTCGCCAACAAGTGGGCCGCGCCCTACTTCGTCTACACCGGCAATTAAGGCTACGTTGGGTCTATCAATTTGCATTTATTAACTCCGCCACAGCATTGGCTGCTTGTTCGCTGGCATTTAATCTAATTTTTTCGTGAATAGCTAAAAAGCGTGCTTTTAGTTCAATGTTATCTGTATTAAGCATAGGAGTAAGCGCATTTGTTAAATTAGCCACATTACACTCACTTTGTAAAAACTCAGGTACTAGCTCTTCGTCGGCTAATAAATTAGGCAGCGAAAAGTACTTAATATTAAACGTAAATAAGGTTTTAAAAATCCAATAGCTTAAAGGCTTTATTTTATAGCCCACTACCATTGGCTTTTTATAAAGCATGCCTTCAAGTGTTGCGGTGCCCGACGCTAATAAAATAGCATCAGCAGCTTGCATAGCTAATTTTGATTGTCCATCAAGCAGGTTAACATTAAGGTTTGGCGCGGTAGCATTTAATATATCAGTAAACTGCGCTTTGCGTTTTTCGTTAACCAGTGGCACCACAACTTTAAGATTTGGGTTTTTAGCTTGCAACTGCGCGGCTGTTTTAATGTAAGTTTCACTTAGTAAGCCAACTTCAGAGCCTCTACTACCAGGTAGCAACGCCAGTACTTTGTCATCAAGGCTTAAGCCGAGTTCTGCACGTGCTTTACTATCGTCGTGCTCAAGCGCTATATCGTCAGCCAAAGTATGCCCTACAAATGTACATGGCACTTGGTGTTTATCATAAAATTCTTTTTCGAATGGTAATAACGCCAACACTAAGTTAGTCGCTGCACTAATTGTATGAATACGCTTTTCGCGCCACGCCCAAACAGACGGACTTACATACTGTACGGTTTTAATGCCCGCATCTTTAAGTGGTTTTTCTACACGTAAGTTAAAGTCGGGTGCGTCTATACCTATAAATACATCAGGTGGATTATCTACAAAATGCTGCACGAGTTGTTTACGTATTTTAAGCAAACGCGGCAAACGACCAAGTACCTCAACAAGTCCCATTACCGAAAGCTCATCCATGTCGTAAAGTGTTTTACAGCCTTGCGCTTGCATTTTAGGCCCGGCTATACCTTCAAAAATAGCATCCGGGAAGTGCTTTTTAAGGGCTTTAATTAAGCCTTCGCCTAAAATATCGCCCGACAGTTCACCTGCCACAATACCAATTCGTAGTTGTTTTTTATCTTTATTCATTTGATTTTATTTCACAAGTAAACCAGGCGTTCATGAGTATTAGTTTACCGTGTTTTACTGTTTGGTTAAACGCTTTAAATAACTGGTTTTTTATCATTAAATTTAATTTATTGTATTGTTTGTTTTTAATACTGATGTAGCATATAAAATATATATTAAGTTTTACTAATATACATATTGACAAAAATTGCACAAACGTAAATAATATTACAAACTTTCAGTAATTACTGAAAGTTCATTAAATATTAACTTTGCCAATTAAATATTGTCCTGTTAATCCGTCACTCTCAAGGAGCCAATAATGATAGATGAAACCTTTGTGGATCTATCGCGATTACAGTTTGCTGTTACCGCTCTCTTTCATTTCTTATTCGTACCGCTAACTATAGGTATGACCTGGATTTTAGTTATTATGGAATCGGTTTATGTTATGACCGGTCGCGAAATTTATCGTGACATGACTAAGTTTTGGGGAAAATTGTTTGGTATTAACTTTGCAATTGGTGTGGCGACAGGCCTTACCATGGAGTTTGAGTTTGGTACTAACTGGTCTTATTACTCGCATTACGTGGGTGATGTTTTTGGGGCTCCCCTTGCTATTGAAGGTTTAATGGCATTCTTTTTAGAATCGACTTTTGTAGGTATGTTCTTTTTAGGCTGGGATAGACTCTCTAAACGCCAACATTTAGGTGCAACCTTTTTAATGGCTATTGGTACCAATATGTCGGCGCTGTGGATTTTAATTGCCAACGGCTGGATGCAAAACCCAGTAGGTGCTGAATTCAACTATCAAACCATGCGCATGGAAATGACAAGCTTTGCAGAGCTTGTATTTAACCCTGTAGCACAAGTTAAGTTTATTCATACTGTATCGGCAGGCTATGTAGCTGCTTCTATGTTTGTATTGGGCATAAGCAGTTGGTACATATTAAAAGGCCGTGATTTAGCGTTTGCTAAACGCTCTTTTTCGGTCGCATCGGGCTTTGGTTTAGCGTCAATTTTATGTGTAATTTTACTCGGTGACGAATCAGGCTACGAGGTAGGTGAAGTTCAAAAAGTAAAACTTGCAACAATTGAAGCTGAGTGGCACACAGAAGAAGCTCCGGCTGCGTTTACCGCATTTGGTTTTCCTGATTCAGAAGAGCAAGTAACACATGCTGCGGTTAAAATACCTTATGCACTGGGATTAATTGCTACGCGTTCACTTGATGAGCAAGTAACGGGTATTAACGACCTAGAAAAACAACACGAAGTACGTATTCGCAACGGTATGATTGCTTATGAATACCTTACAAAGCTCAGAAACGGCGAAGATACACCAGAAAATATTGCCAAGTTTAATTCTATCAAAGACGATTTAGGCTATGGCTTGTTACTTAAGCGCTACACACCTGATGTTGTAGATGCTACCGAAGAGCACATTCAAAAAGCCGTTAAAGACTCATTCCCTAAAGTAGGCCCTATGTTCTGGTCATTTAGGATTATGGTTGCCTGTGGTGTAGCCATGCTTGGTGTATTTATATTGGCATTTTACTACAACGCACATCGCGTTATTGAGCAAAAGCGCTGGTTGTTATGGGCTGCAGTATTGAGCATTCCGCTACCTTGGATAGCTATTGAATTTGGCTGGATAGTTGCTGAGTATGGCCGTCAACCTTGGGCAATATCTGAAATACTGCCGACTTTTTTAGCGACGTCGTCACTGACAGTAAACGATATTTTAATTAGCTTAACTGGGTTTATTGTTTTCTACACTGGTTTAGCCATAGTTGAAGGTTGGTTGATGATTCGCTTTGTTAAGCAAGGACCAAGCTCTCTACATACTGGTAAATACCATTTTGAATTACCAAACAAAGCTGAGCAAACTAAAGGAGAGCAATCATGATTTTTGATTATGAAACATTAAAAATGCTTTGGTGGTTGATCATTGGTGTGCTGCTTATTGGTTTTGCTATTACCGATGGAATGGATATGGGCGTTGCTATGTTGCTTCGCCTAGTTGGTAAAACTGACTCAGAGCGACGTACGGTAATTAATACCATTGGCCCGCACTGGGATGGTAACCAAGTATGGTTTATAACTGCAGGCGGCGCGTTATTTGCAGCGTGGCCTATGGTTTATGCTGCCGCGTTTTCGGGCTTTTACTTTGCCATGATGCTAGTACTATTTGCTTTGTTTTTTAGACCACTTGGGTTTGATTACCGCAGTAAAGTAGACTCAAAACGCTGGCGCAACAACTGGGATTGGGGCTTGCTTGCAGGCAGCGCAATTCCAGCTCTCGTTTTTGGCGTTGCATTTGGTAATTTATTTTTAGGCGTACCGTTTAATATTGATAACCTAATGCGTGTTAGCTACCAAGGCTCATTCTTTGGCTTACTAAACCCATTCGGATTACTTGCTGGCTTAGTTAGTATTACTATGTTGGTTGCTCATGCAGGTATGTGGTTACAACTTCGTACAGCCGATGCAGTAGCTGAGCGTTCGGGTCAATATGGGCGTTATTCACTAATTGTATTTATTGTGTTATTTGCAGCAGCTGGCTTTTGGGTTGCTAATTTAACGGGTTACCAAATTGTATCAATGGCTGATACGCAAAGTCATGCAGACCCTTTAGCTAAAGTAGTCACTACAGCGCAAGGTGCTTGGTTAAGTAATTACAGCGATCGTCCGTGGACAATGATCTTCCCTATTTTAGCCTTTGCAATGGCATTAAGTGCACTTGTGTTTTCTAAATTAAATAAGCCAGCACTTGGACTTATTTCAACAAGCTTAATGTTAATTGGCGTGATTATGACAGCCGGTGTTTCACTGTTCCCATTTATTATGCCATCAAGTAATAACCCTAATATTAGCTTAACAATTTGGGATGCGGTATCGAGCCATAAAACGCTCAATGTAATGTTTGTTGCAGTGTGTATTTTTGTTCCACTTATTTTAGCTTATACCACTTGGTGTTACGTTAAAATGTGGCGCAGAGTAACGGTTGAAGAAATTGAAAACAACACTCACGGTAGCTACTAAGGAGACTAAACTATGTGGTATTTCGCTTGGATTTTAGGTGTACTTTTGGCCTGTACCTTAGGTGTAATAAATGTAATGTGGTACGAATTTCATCAAAATAAAAACAGCATTGCTGATGATGAACAAGCCATGCACGATTTATTAAACGATGCTAACAACACAAAAGATGACGACTAACCCCCGACCAGATCGCGCGCAGCAGCAATCACTGCGCGCTTTTTTAAAGCGTCAAAGTAAACCCGCTGCAGTGTGGTTAAAGTTAAGCATTGCACTGGGTACTTTTAACGCATTACTAATGATTGCGGGTGCTTATTTACTTGCGCAAACTATTCACAATGTAATGTTTGAAGGTAATAATTTAGCCCAAGTTACTCACTTACTATGGCCCTTAGCAGGCATTATTTTATTGCGCGCGGTGTTTTTAGCATTAAGCGAACGCTTGAGTGCATATGCTGCACTTAAAATAAAATCGGCTATGCGCCAAACACTTCTAAATAAGCTCAGCTTACTTGGGCCAAGCTATATAGAACAACACGGCCAAGGCGCTACATTAAATACCCTGCATAATGGCGTAGAAGCACTCCACGACTATTATGCTAAATATCTACCCGGTGCTGCTTACAGCGCGCTTATTCCGCTGGCAATATTGGTTGTTATTTTTCCGACAGATTATAAAGCTGGGCTGATATTTTTATTAACCGCCCCGCTCATTCCTTTTTTCATGATTTTGGTAGGCTCAAAAGCCGAAGCTTTAAACCAAAAACGCTGGAAGCAACTTGCCGTGCTAGGCAATTACTTTTTTGACCGCGTACAAGGTTTAACTCAACTCAAGCTATTTAATGCAACACGTACCGAGCTGAAACAAATAGCTAAAATTTCAGATGATTTTAGACACGCTACACTCGATGTTTTAAAAATCGCGTTTTTATCATCATTTGCACTTGAGTTTTTAGCAACCATTAGCGTAGCACTCGTTGCCGTAATTATTGGTTTTAGACTGTTTTTTGGCACTCTTGATTTTGCCACTGGCTTTGTGGTGCTACTTTTAGCGCCTGAATTTTATTTACCACTGCGCCAACTGGGTAGCCATTACCATGCACGCTTACAAGGCATTAGTGCAGCGGCCGATATGGTTGCGATTTTAAATGCACCACTGCCAAGTGACGAAAATGCGTCAGTGACTACAAGCACGCCTGAAAACAATTTAACTTTAAATGCAATTAACTCCATAAATATTACCGACCTTAATTTTATATACCCAGATAGTAACGAAGGCATTAAAAATATAAATTTAACACTGCCAAATAAAGGCTTAATTGCAGTTGTGGGCAGTAGTGGCTCAGGTAAAAGTACGTTGTTTGATTGCCTATTAGGGTTTCATCCTGAGGTGATAAACCACCTATCTATTAATGAGCAGAGTTTAAGCACAACCGATATTACTTACCTGCAAAATAACATTGCATGGATACCACAAAAAGCGACGCTGTTTTACGACACCATTGCTGCCAACATTAAATTGGCCAAACCGAATGCCACTCAACAAGAGCTTGAACATGCAGCAAACCAAGCTGGCGTGCTTAAATTTATAAATACCCTACCCGATGGTTTTAACACCCAGATAGGTGAGCAAGGAGAGGGGCTTTCTGGCGGACAAAAGCAACGCATCGCACTGGCTCGCGCATTTATAAAGCAAGCACCAGTCTTAGTGCTTGATGAGCCTACAGCCCACCTTGATAGCCAAACAGAGCAGCTTATTCAAGATGCTATTAATGAATACGCTAAAAACAACTTAGTATTAGTCATTGCTCATCGATTAAATACCGTTAAACACGCTAGTAATATAATTGTTATGCACGATGGAAAGATAGCTGAGCAAGGTCACTTTGAGAAACTTGCAGCGCAAAATGGTGTATTTGCTAACTTATTAAAAACGGCTAAGGAAGGGGTGGCGCATGCATAATTTTATTCGCTTATTAAAGCTTTGTGCTCCTCATTACAAAGCAATGCTACTAGGCACATTTTTAGCGACGATTACGGTATTAGCTAATGTGGGTTTATTGGCTATATCTGGCTGGTTTTTAGCATCAATGGCGGCTGCAGGTATTGCGGGCGTGCAAATGAACTACTTTACTCCAGCAGGTACGATTCGGTTTTTAGCAATCGTACGAACTGCATCGCGCTATGGAGAACGTTTGGTCACTCATAACGCCACGTTTTTATTACTAAGTGAAATACGTACCAATGTATTTGCAACGTTAAGTAAGCTTAACAACGTTGATTTAGCAATGAGCCGCAGCGCCGATTTAGTTAACCGATTACAAAACGATGTAGACGCACTCGACAAGTTTTATTTAAACGTTTTACTGCCTATGCTGGTCGCTCTTTTGAGTGTGCCAATCATCATGTTGTTTATGTCGGCCTATAATGGCAACGTCGCCCTTATTTGCTTTACTGGTATTATACTTATTGGTGTGGTTATACCTGCCCTACTCAGCGCAAAGCTCACTAAAAACAGCCATAAAGAAACACAACTTAGTGCACAACTTCGCTCTGAGCTTTCAGATACACTCACAGGGCTTAGAGAGCTTAGTATTTATCAAGCCCGTTCGCAGCAGCTTAATAAGTGCGACGAATTAAGTGAGCAGTATAATCAGCAATTATTTATTCGCCACAAAGCACTGGCAAACTCAGATGGGTTGAGCTTGTTGGTTGTTCAATTAGCCATGCTTGCTAGCATAGCTACCATTGTCCCGCTGGTTTACGCCAACAGTATGGTAAATGTAGAACTTGCTATGTTAAGTCTATTTGTACTGGCAAGTTTTGAAAGCGTATTGCTACTACCTAACGCGTTTATAGAGCTTCCTAGTGTATTAAAAGCAGCAGAGCGATTATTTTCGCTTGAGGATAAAGCAGCTAACTCACAAGTTAAAGATACACATGTAGACGTTGATGAAAAATTTAGTCCGCAAAATAACACATTGGCACTTATTAATATCAGCTATCAATATGGTGAACAAATAGCACTAACTGATGTTAGCTTTGAGCTGATGCCTCAGCAAAAAGTAGCGATTGTCGGTAGAAGCGGCAGCGGTAAAACCACGCTTGTAAATTTACTTACTGGTTTATGGCCTTTGCAACAAGGGAGCATCACTCTAAATAATCAAAATAGTGTTGTTAATTTACATTCATTAAATAGCGATATACGCGCAAACGTAATAAATATACTCGCTCAGCAGCATCATATTTTTGATGGCACACTGAGTGAAAATTTGCGTTATGCCGCGCCGAGTGCCACTAAAGAGCAAATGATTGAAGCGCTAACGTTAGCGCAATTAAGCCCATGGTTTAATGAACTAAAAGAAGGCTTAAAAACACGATTAGGCACTGGCGGACGTAACGTATCGCAGGGCCAATCTAGGCGTATAGCCATCGCGCAAGCATTACTTAAAAACCCTGCTATTTTAGTCCTTGATGAACCAACAGAAGGTCTCGATAATCAATCTAAGCAAGGGGTAATGCAAGCAATCATGCATGTTATGAATAACGCGAGTGTACTCACAATTACGCACGATCCGGCTCTTCTTACTCAAATGGATAATGTTGTATGGCTAGAAGACGGTAAAGTAGTGGCACAAGGCTCTCACAAAGAGCTCAGTAGCGCTTATCCAGATTATGTAGGACTAACTACCCGGTTTTAATGCCTCTACAGACACGTCTATAACGCCGACTTTAGGGTCGGCTATCTTTTTAAACATACTTTTTGATAAATCAATAATACGACCTCGCACATACGGGCCTCTGTCATTTATTCTTACTGTGACTGATTTATTATTAGCTAGGTTGGTAACAATTACTTTAGTACCAAAATCGAATTCTAAATGGGCAGCCGTTGCAGCTTGTTGGCTAAAGCGCTCTCCGTTGGCAGTTGTTCTCCCGTGGTATTTATCAGCATAAAAAGATGCTTTCCCAACTTGTGTGATTTCCCCAGTAGATGATTTAACAATAGGCTGGCTACTACAAGCGGCTAAAGCTGAAGTAATAAAAAGAGTGACAACTAACTTAGGTAAACGCATAGGATGACTTTTATTATACAAATTAGATGCATACTAACTTGAGTTCGCTGAGTATTAACTGAATTGGGTCTAACCATGGGCAATAAAAAACCACCTTCGATTTATCATCTAGGGTGGTTTTTTAAATGCTTATAGCAAAACTCGCGAATTATCTTACGATACCGCGCTCTGAGCTTTTAACAAAGTCGACCATCAATTTCACAGCAGGATACTTTGCGGCATCCTCACTAAGCGACTCAATAGCTTCTTCTGCACCTAAGCTTTTACGATAAAATGCTTTGTATGCACGGCGTACAGCCATAATTTCATCACTTTCGAAACCACGACGCTTCATGCCTTCTTTATTGATAGCTGCAGGACCTGCAGGCATACCAATGGTAGTAACAAATGGTGGTACATCTTTGTTAACACCAGAATACATACCAATAAAGGCATGTGCACCAATTTTACAAAACTGATGAACACCCGAATTACCACCAAGGATAACCCAGTCACCAACATGTACATGGCCGGCTACACTTGCGTTGTTAGCAAAAATTACGTTATCGCCAATTACCGCGTCATGTGCAACGTGGGTATAAGCCATAAACAAATTATTACTACCAATTTTAGTAACGCCTTGGTCTTGAATCGTTCCACGGTGAATTGTGGCACATTCACGGATAACGTTGTTATCACCCATGATCAATGTAGTTGGCTCGTTATTGTATTTTTTGTCTTGGCAGGCTTCGCCTACAGACGCAAATTGAAAAATATGATTGCCAGAGCCAATAGTTGACGGCCCTTTAACAACAACGTGAGACTCAATAATACAGTTATCACCGATAACAACATCATTGCCAATATAACTATACGGACCAACTGAGACATTGTTGCCTAGTTTAGCGCCAGGTTCGATTATTGCTGTAGAATGGATCACTATTAAAACTCTCTTCTAGCACACATAATTTCGGCACTACATACTACTTTGCCGTCGACTTTTGCTTCTGCAGAAAACTTCCAAATGTTGCGACGTTCTTTTAAAAACTCAACATGAAGATGCATTGTATCGCCTGGTATTACGGGTTGCTTAAAGCGCGCATTATCAACAGCTGCAAACAAATAAAGCTCATTTTCGCTGCGATTTTCAACCGTTTTAAAACCCAATAAACCCGTTGCTTGTGCCATCGCTTCTAAAATTAACACACCCGGAAAGATAGGCTGGTTTGGAAAGTGCCCAGTGAAAATAGGTTCGTTTATAGAAACATTTTTAATAGCATGTAAAGATTTACCTGGAGTAAAATCGATAACACGATCAATTAGTAGCATCGGGTAACGATGCGGTAATAAAGCTAAAATTTCTTGAATATCAAGGCTATTTAATTCGTTTGCCAAAATAGCATCCTTATTAGTGTTCAATATTATGACTTAGCCAATGCTTCAAGCGCTTTAAGACGAGACTTCATATCTGAAAGGTTACGCAAGTGAGCAATAGTTTTACGCCATTCTTTGTTTGTTGTATGGGGCATACCAGATGAGTAAATACCTGGTTCGGTGATTGATTTTGTCACCATACTCATGCCGGTAATTATAACACCATCACATACAGACATGTGACCATTAATTGCAACCATGCCACCAATTTGACAGTTCTTGCCAATGGTAACGCTTCCTGCAAGAACAGTGCAGCCCGCAATTGCGGTGCCTGAATTAACTTCAACGTTGTGCGCTATTTGACACTGATTATCGATAATAACATTGCTATGAATGATGGTATTGTCCAGTGCACCACGATCAATTGTCGTACTAGCACCAATTTCAACTTTGTTGCCTATGATCACTGAACCAAGCTGAGGTATTTTAACCCACTGCCCGCGCTCATTTGCATAGCCAAATCCATCACTACCTACAACACTATTTGCTTGAAACAAACAATCTGAACCAATTTCAACATCGTGATAAATAGTCACACTAGGCCAAAGCTTAGTGCCTGAACCTATTTTAACACGTTCCCCGATAAAACTGTTCGGACCAATTTGCGCGTTGTCACCTATCACTGCATCAGCTTCAATGACTGCGTTAGCACCAATAGCGGCGCTATCACTAACAATCGCTGTTGAATGAACAGTTGCACTTGGATGAATACCCGTCGAGGCTGAGCGTGGTGTAGTATCCATAAATTGCGCTAATTTTGCGTAACTTACATACGGATTAGCAACAATAACTTTGCTACCACTAAAGTACTCTGCATCAGCTTGGCTTACTATTACAGCGCTGGCTTGAGTAGTCTCAAGTTGCGAGCGATATTTTGAGTTCGCTAAAAATGCAATATGCCCAGAATGGGCATTTGCAAGTGTCGCTATTTTTTTTATTTCTAAAGCGCCATCACCCTGAAGTTCGGCGCCTAGAAGTTCCGCAATTTGCGAAAGCGTATAATTTTGCATAGAGTGATTATTTCTTACTAACAGCGGCTACAACTTTAGATGAAAGATCAGTCACTTCTTTAGGGTTAAAGTAAATAGTAGTGTCTTTTACTTTAACTTCGTCGAAGTCGCCGTCTTTAGCAATCTCTTCAATTGTTTTGATGATTACACCTTGAACTTTTGCAAGCTCTTGGTTTTGACGCGCTTTGATTTCTTGCTCTAAAGGGCGACCCTGTTCAGCAAGATTTTTTTGCATGCCTTGAATTTTTTCACGTAACGTATCTTTTTGAGCTTGGCTCATAGTGGTACTTTCACGTTTAAATTTTTCAGCTTCAAAACGAATATCGCCTTGTAACTTTTCAAGCTCTTGACGACGTTCAGCAAACTCAGTTTGTAAAGACTGTTCAATTTTAGCCATTTGAGGAATTTGCTTGTAGATTTCCTGCATATCAACAATACCTACTTTGTGTGCAAATGCATTCACAGAAGTACCCATCATTAAAGTTGCTAAAACTGCTACAGCTGTTGATTTAAATAATTTTTTCACAAAAAACTCCTTTAGAAAGTGTTACTAATGTTAAAGCTGATGGTTTTCGTATCGTCATCTTCTTCTTTTTGCAATGGATACGCAAAACTGATCAGCATTGGACCCATTGGAGAGATCCATTGTAATGAAAGACCGGTTGAAACCCTAAAGCGCATTGGGTCTGAATAGTCATCTAACTTAGCACGTTCATCAACGCCTAAGTTTTGATAGCGGTCTACGTTAAACTCAGTATCCCATACGTTTGCAGCATCAACAAAGAAGCTAGTACGTACAGAGCTGGTATTTTCTTCATCTAAGAATGGCGTAGGAACAATTAGCTCCATACCTGCCACTGCTTTAGCATTACCACCAATACGGCCTTGTGGCACTAGAATATCAAATTCTGATGCGCCACCAATGCTACCGGTTGTAGTACCGTCTGCACCTGGCGTACCCGGAATAGACTGCGGTATACGTGATACAGCACGTGGTAATATTGTATTACGGTCAAAGCCACGAAGTTCCATTTCAGTTATACGGAAGTACTCTTGGAATGGAAGTGTTTGCTCATACCCATTTGTAGAACCATAACCATTACCATAACCAAGTGCTGCACGCGTTGAGAATACCCAACGGTGATCATTTGATATAGGCCAGTAAAAACGCGAATCGTAATTCAGTTTAAAGTACTGAAGATCTGAGTTAGGCGTTGTTGCTGTTAAGTTTAGAGTTTGACGCGAACCCGCTGTTGGGAATAAACCACGGTTAACGGTAATACGCGACCAACCAACACTCAGCTCATACTTAGTAAAGTCAAAGCCTGCATCTGGGTTATCTGGATCTAAGAATGTTTCACGAAGTACACGCGTTTGCTCGTACTCTGCAATATCCGAAAGCTCTTCTTTAATCCAACGAGCGCCAAAGTTAACACGATTTACAGCATCAATTGGAAAACCAATATTTGTGCCTAAACCATAACTTTTCGATTTATATTCAACAAGACTAAATTTACTTGCATCGTAGTTTCTGTAAAAGATACTACTGCCTTGCGATACACCATCTGGCGTAAAGTACGGGTCTGTGTACGATAAGCTTAAGCTTTCAGAACCTGTAGACGTATTAAGGTTTAAACCAATTTGGTTACCTGTGCCTAAAAAGTTAGATTCTGTTACACCAATATTAAACTGCAGACCTAAGTAAGAGCCATAAGCAAGACCAGCATTAAAGCTACCTGCTGATTGCTCTTTTACAGTAAAGTCTACGTCAACTTGGTCATCCACACCCGGTACAGGCACTACGTTAAAATCAACAGTTTCCATGTAAGGTAGGCGTTGAATTTGCAGTTTTGAACGCTCAAGGTTTTGATTAGATAACCATGCGCCTTCAAGTTGTGTCATTTCACGACGAAGTACTTCATCAGCCGTATTTTGGTTACCGCCAACAATAATACGACGAACGTATACACGCTTACCTGGATTAACCGATAGTGTTAATTGCACTTCTTGGTTTTCGTCGTCAATTTCTGGAATTGTACGAACTTCAGCATTAGCATAACCAAAACGTGCTAAGTAGCTTTTAATAAACTCTTCAGATGAAGTAACTACAGAGCCGTTATAAAGCTCACCCGCTCTAAGGGGGATAACACTTTTAATTAAGTCTTCACGACCAAGCAAGTCACCAATAAAGTCAAAACCTTTAACTTTATATTTTACGCCCTCAGTTAAGTTAGCTGTAACGTAAACTGATTCACGTTCAGGACTCACTGAAACTTGCGTTGAGTCGATATTAAAACGTAGGTAACCACGGTCTAAATAATAACTACGAATTTTTTCTAAATCGCCTTCAATGGTTTGCTTTTGGTAGCGGTCGCTACCCATAAACTGCCACCAAGGTAAATCTTGCTGCGATTCAGCAAGTTTAAGAAGCTCTTCATTAGAAAAAAGTTCATTACCCACTAAGTTAATTTGGCGGATAGAAGCAGCATCACCTTCATCAAACTCTAACTTAAGTTTAACGCGGTTACGTGGCAGCTTAGTAATACTGATGTCTACTTTAGCGTTGTATTTACCAATACTGTGGAAAAACTCAACTAAGCCTTTTTCGATACTATCGATAACGGTTTTATCAAGTGGTTCACCTTGGCGAATATCTTGCTGATCAAGAGACTCATTAAGCTGCTCGTCTTTAATGTCTTTATTGCCTTCAAACTCAATAAAGCTGATGGTAGGACGTTCCGTTACTTTAAAAATAACGTTGTTGCCATCACGAAGTGCTTTTATGTTATCAAAGTGCCCTGAACGATAAAGTGACTTTATTGTTTTTGAAATCGTATAGTCATCAACATTATCGCCTACGTTAATAGGAATATGTGTTAGCGCTGCACCAAGTGCTACGCGCTGCAAACCTTCAACTTTTAGGTCTTCAACAATAAAGGAGTTTTGGCCTAGGGCTGCAAAACTTGCACCCAATAAACTTGTTATTGCCAAATGTTTTTTTATAGCCATTTTATTATCTTTATCCTTTACAACTGTATTACCGCATAACACCTTACTAGTGGTGCTTTACAATCGTGTTCTAATTAGTAATTTGCCACGCTGTAACTACAAACGCGATACATCATTGAACAAAGCGAAACATGTTAGAAAAATGAGCAACAAGGCACCCACTTTAAAACCAAACTCTTGTGTCTTTTCAGAGACCGGCTTTTTACGAAAAAGTTCAATTATGTAATACATTAAGTGTCCGCCATCAAGCACTGGTAAGGGTAATAAATTAAATACACCCAAGTTAACGCTTATTAAAGCTAGAAAGCTTAAAAAGGCCACTAACCCATAGCTTACGCTAGTTCCAGCGCCGACTGCAATGCCCACAGGACCACTTAAATTTTTAACCGAAACCTGGCCTGTAATTAAATTACCAATCATATCAAAACTGAGAGTAATTAAGCGCCACGTTTCTTTTGTGCCTCGCACGATACTATCGAGCGGGCCGTAATGTCTAGTCTCTACATAACCATCAGGCCATTGCTGAACAACAGGAGCAACACCTAAAAAGCCTTGCTCAATACCGTTATTATCTATGCGCCCTTTAGGGGTAACTGTAATGGCTTGTATAGTATCTTGTCTTTTTACACTAAATTGTAAAGATTTGTTAGCTGATTGCGTAATAAGATTAACTAATTGCTGCCAATTGCTTATTGTTTCACCGTTTACAGCTAAAATTGTGTCGTTAACTTGTAAATTAGCGTGTTCTGCGGCTGAGTCTTTAGTTACGGCGGCTATTGTTAAAGTTGCCTGAGGTCTAAATGGCACAATACCCAACGAACTTAGTGGTGGTACGTCTCGCTGATCAAGCTTCCACTCCTCTAAATTAAGCGTTTTAACACGTGGTTGCAGGTTTTTATCACGAACAATAACTTCAACGCTTTCTTCGCCTAAGTTAGACATAAGCGCAAACGTGGCATCTTGCCATGTCGTTATGTCATCATCACCAATTTTTATAATATGTTGAGAAGGCATAATGCCTGCCTGCTCTGCGCGACTGCCTTCGGTTATGCTGCCAACAACTGGCTTTACCGACTGCACACCTACCATATACATCACCGCAAGAGCAAAAATGGCAAACAAAAAGTTAGCCATTGGTCCCGCAGCAACAATAGCAATACGGGCTTGTACAGATTTAGCGTTAAACGACAAGTGACGTTGATTTGCTGGTACGTCATCAACTCGCTCATCAAGCATTTTTACATATCCGCCTAATGGAATAGCGGCAATCACGTATTCGGTATTATATTTGTCATGCCATTTTAACAGTGGCTTACCAAAACCAATTGAAAAACGCAGCACTTTAACGCCCATTTTTCGTGCAACCCAAAAATGGCCATATTCATGTATGGCCACTAAAATACCAAGCGCTAAAATAAACGAGCCAAGATTCCAAAAAAAATCAAACATATTAATGCGCCACTTTTGTTATAAATTCTGAAGCGCTAATACGCGCTAATTTATCACACTCTAAAATTTCATCTAGGCTTTGCACATTGGTGTAAGTTGCAGCTTCTAGCGTCTGTGCATTTATTTTGTATATATCGGTAAAACCAATTTTACCGTTTAAGAACGCGCCCACAGCTATTTCATTTGCTGCGTTAACCGTTGTTGTTGCGCCCTGCCCTGCACTACACGCATCAATCGCTAATTGTAAATTTGGGTAACGAGAAAAATCAGGTTTAGTAAACGAAAAATCACAAATATCAGAGAAGTTTAACGGTTTAACACCCGCATTAATTCGCTCAGGATATGCAAGCGCGTGTGCAATAGGTGTACGCATATCGGGGTTGCCCATTTGCGCTAAAATAGAGCCATCATGGTACTGCACCATTGAATGAATAATACTTTGCGGATGAATAACCACATCAATATCACTCGCATCACAATTGAATAACCACTTAGCTTCAATAAACTCTAAGCCTTTATTCATCATAGTTGCGGAATCTACTGATATTTTTTGACCCATCGACCAATTAGGGTGCGCTACGGCTTCACTTATAGTTACATCTTTTAATGTGTTTATGTCGCGCGTTAAAAATGGCCCACCAGAGCCGGTAAGCAAAATTTTACTTACGCCATGTTGCTGTAGTTTTTGATCGCCTTTGGCATTTTGTAACGAAGAAGGTAGGCATTGAAAAATTGCATTATGTTCGCTGTCTATTGGCAGCAAAGTGGCTTTATGTTGTTTAACTTTGTCAATAAACAACTGACCTGACATAACTAAAGATTCTTTATTAGCAAGCAGTACTTTTTTACCTGCTTCAACAGCACTTAATGTTGGCAGTAAACCCGCTGCACCTACAATTGCCGACATTACAATGTCAACATCAGGGTGAGCGCATAAATCGCTCATTGCTTGCTCACCGTGCATAACAAGAGTTTGGCACTGGGTATTAGCTAAATAAGCAGATAACTGCTCTGCGGCCTGCTGGTTGGCCATAATTGCATAAAGCGGTTCATGTTCAATACACAACTCCGCCATTTTTTTTGCATTTTGTCCTGCTGCCAAAACAAAAACATCAAATAACTCTTTATTGCGCGATACAACATCAAGTGTACTTAAACCAATTGAGCCTGTTGCGCCTAAAATAACCAGCAATTGCTTTTGGCTCATAAACTAAGAGTCCACGCATAGCACATAACAAACATTGGAGCAGCAGCCGTTAGGCTGTCAATTCTATCTAAAATACCGCCGTGCCCTGGTAAGCATCGACCGCTATCTTTCAAACCAGCTTCGCGTTTAAACATACTTTCCAGTAAATCACCTACCGCAGAAAACAAAGCAATAAATGCTGTCATTATCGCGTACACAGGCCATACAACTAAATCAACATCGGTAAAGTGGCAAAATGCTAATACAAAAATAATAGAAGCAACTACACCGCCTGCTAACCCTTCAATTGTTTTATTAGGGCTTACTTTAGGCATTAATTTATGTTTACCAAAACTCTTACCTGTAAAGTAAGCACCCACATCGGCGCTCCATACAATACCAAGTACGACTAAAATTAGAACTGAACCAAAATGAGTTGATTCAAGGTACTGCGCGCTACGTAATGTATTTAGTGCAAGCCATAACGGTACAAGCGTTAATAAACCTGCAATGCCGCGCATAACTAAGCCTTCATTCCACGCTTTAGCCATTTCTGGGTAGCGCCAAATTAGATAACTAGCAACAATCCACCAAGCAAACGAAAGCGTAAATAAATAATTTGCATCACCTACTAGCTTGCCATTTTCCCATAATGATTCAATAGGCCAATGTAAATTAAGCAGGCCAAGTAAGGCTGCAATCAACACAACAAAGGCGCCACGTTTGAGCTTGTTACATAAGCCCATAAATGCTGACCATTCCCATGCGCCTAATAATACGATTGCACCAGCAAAGTAACTAAATAACGTAAGCGGTGTATAAAAAACCAAAGCCAATGCTGATGGTGCAAGCACAAGTGAGGTTAAAATTCGTTGTTTTAACAAAATGTGACCCTTATTCTATTTAGGTTTGAGCGAGTAATTGTTTTATTTGTTCGCCCGTACAACCAAAACGTCGCTCTCTGGCAACGTAACACGCAATGGCCTCAGCAAATGCTGCTTCATTAAAATCAGGCCAAAGTGTCTCGGTAAAGTAAAGTTCTGCATAAGCAACTTGCCATAGTAAAAAATTACTAATACGAACATCGCCACCAGTGCGAATAAGCAAATCAGGTTCTGCCTGATCTGCCATGCTCATATGCTGTGCTAAGCGCTCTTCTGTAATATCTTCTGCGTTGAGTGTGCCCTGCGCAACTTGCAAAGCAAGTTGTTTAGCCGCATTGGCAACATCCCAACGACCACCATAATTGGCTGCAACATTTAAACACAGCCCGGTGTTATTTTCAGTCAGCTTATGCGCAGCGTCTACCTTGCTACATAATCCTTCAGAAAATCGTGATAAGTCTCCAATAATGGTCAGTTTTACATTGTTTTTATGAAGCTTTTTAACTTCCTTTGTTAAAACAAATAAGAAAAGCTCCATTAAAGTGTTTACTTCGTCTTCAGGGCGGCGCCAGTTTTCACTACTAAAAGCAAATAAGGTTAACGATTGTATCCCTAATTTAGTACAAAACTGAACAGATTGACGAACTGCGTCTACGCCTTTTTTATGCCCATACACACGAGGTCTATTTCTAGCTTGCGCCCAACGTCCGTTCCCATCCATGATGATAGCAACATGTTTGGGTAAACATTGCTGTGAAATTGTGTCAGCATCTAGAACCATAAATATCGAGTATTCCATAAAAAAACGCCGCCTAGTATACCCTAGACGGCGTTTCAAAACTAATAATTTTAGTTGCTTAGATTTCCATCAATTCTGTTTCTTTAGCAGCTAATAAAGTATCCATTTCTTTAATAAACTTATCAGTAAGCTTTTGAATCGCATCATCTGATTGACGCGCTTCATCTTCAGATATGTCTTTATCTTTTAATAAACCCTTTACATCGCCATTAGCATCACGACGAATGTTACGAATAGCAACACGACCGCCTTCAACTTCAGCGCGTACAATTTTGATTAGGTCTTTACGACGTTCTTCTGTAAGTGGAGGAAGTGGTACACGAATAACAGTTCCTGCCGACATAGGGTTTAAACCTAAATCAGACGCCATAATTGCTTTTTCAACAGCTTGCGCTAAAGACTTATCAAATACACCAATAGCCAGTGTACGAGAATCTTCAATTGTTACATTAGCAACTTGGTTTAAAGGCGTTGGTGCTCCGTAGTACGATACCATAATGCCATCTAAAATTGCAGGATGTGCACGGCCAGTACGAATTTTAGATAATTGGCTACCTAGTGCTGTTACACTTTTTTGCATGCGCGCTTGCGCGTCTTTTTGAATATCGTTAATCACGGTGTAATCCTAATTATTTGATTATTTCATCTGAGGCTTGTGAAGAAATAAGTGTTCCTTCTTCTTCACCCATAATTACGCGTTTTAGCGCGCCTGATTTATTCATGTTAAATACGCTCAATGGCATATTGTGATCGCGGGCTAAAGTAAATGCCGCTAAATCCATAACTTTTAATTCTTTTTCAATGATTTCATTGTAGCTTAAATGGCTGTAAAGCGTTGCTTCTGGGTTTTTAACAGGATCATCACTGTATACGCCATCAACTTTAGTCGCTTTAATTACTGTATCTGCTTCAATTTCGATACCGCGTAAACATGCTGCAGAATCGGTAGTAAAAAATGGATTACCAGTACCCGCTGCAAAAATAACAACGCGGCCAGTTTTCAATAAACTAATTGCTTCAGCCCAGTTATAAGCGTCACATACACCATTAAGCGGAATAGCCGACATCAAACGACAATTTACAAATGCACGGTGTAGCGCATCACGCATTGCAAGGCCGTTCATAACCGTTGCAAGCATACCCATGTGATCGCCCACTACGCGATTCATACCTGCTTCTGCAAGTGACCCACCGCGTAAAAAGTTACCTCCACCAATAACTAAACCCACTTCTACGTCGAGCTCAACTAGCTCTTTAATTTCTTGTGCCATACGGTCTAAAACTTTAGGGTCAATGCCGAAGCCTTCGTCTCCCATTAAAGCTTCACCACTTAATTTGAGAAGAACACGTCTAAAAATAGGTTTGCGATTGATAGTCATAGTATTGGGGCCAACTTTTATTGAATTATGGATAAAAAATAACCGCGCTTATGTTAAACATAAAAGCGCGGTTATTTTAAAGAATTTCTAGCTGCGAAGCAAAACCAAATAGTACTTTAATTGCATCTAATTTCCTTTTGCTTCACAAATAGTAATCTTACTTAGCTTTAGCAGCAGCGATTTGAGCAGCAACTTCAGCAGCAAAATCTTCTTCTTTCTTCTCGATACCTTCACCAACTTCTACACGTACGAAGCTAGTAACTGTTGCGTTTTTCTCTTTAAGAATATCGCCAACAGATTTTTTAGGCTCCATGATGAAAGCTTGACCAGTAAGAGAAACCTCACCAGTGAATTTTTTCATACGGCCAACAACCATCTTCTCAGCGATTTCAGCAGGCTTGCCTTCATTCATCGCGATTTCGATTTGTACTTGCTTTTCTTTTTCAACAACGTCAGCAGGTACATCTGAAGGTGTTAGGTATTCAGGGCTAGATGCAGCAACGTGCATTGCAACGTGCTTAAGTGTTTCTTCATCAGCAACACCTGCAACAACAACACCGATACGATCGCCATGACGGTACTCAACTAGGTTTTCACCAGTTACGTACTGTAAACGACGTACATTGATGTTTTCGCCAATTTTAGTAACTAGCTCAACACGGTCTTCTTCAAACTTAGCTTGTAAGTCTTCGATAGAGATAGTGTCAGCAATTGCAGCGTCAGCAACTTTATTAGCAAATGCTAAGAAGCTTACGTCTTTTGCAACGAAATCTGTTTGACAGTTAACTTCTACTAGCACTGCAACACCAGCGTTTTGCTTGATGATGATAGTACCTTCAGCAGCAATGTTACCTGCTTTTTTAGCAGCTTTAGCAGCGCCACTTTTACGCATGTTTTCAATCGCTAACTCGATGTCGCCATCAGTCTCAGTTAACGCTTTTTTACAATCCATCATGCCAGCGCCTGTGCGCTCGCGTAATTCTTTAACTAGGGCAGTAGTTACAGCCATTAGTAAATCCTCAAATCTGAAATCAGGTTAGATAAGCGGGTTACCCGCTCGACAAGAATAGCAAGTCTTCACCTTAAAAAGATGAAGACTTGATGACAGCTAATTACTCAGCTTCAACGAAATCGTCTTTCTCAGCTTGAGCAACGATGTTATTCTCGCGACCTTCAGTAATAGCAGCTGCAACAGCGCTAGTGTAAAGGCTTACAGCACGGATAGCATCATCATTACCTGGAACGATGTAATCAACACCGTCTGGGTTAGAGTTAGTATCAACGATTGCAACAACAGGAATACCTAGGTTGTTTGCTTCACGGATAGCAATGTGCTCGTGGTCAGCATCGATAACGAAAAGCGCGTCTGGAAGACCGCCCATGTTTTTGATACCACCAAGGCTCTTTTCAAGCTTTTCCATTTCGCGGTTAAGCATTAACGTTTCTTTCTTAGTTAACTTCTCGAAAGTTCCGTCTTGGCTTTGTGCTTCAAGGTCTTTAAGACGCTTGATTGATTGACGTACAGTTTTCCAGTTAGTCAACATACCACCTAACCAACGGTGATTTACGAAGAACTGGTCGCTTTCTAAAGCAGCTGATTTAACTGCGTCGCTTGCTGCGCGCTTAGTACCAACGAAAAGAACTTTACCTTTGTTTGCTGCAGCACTTGATAAAAACTTAAGTGCGTCGTTGAACATTGGTACAGTTTGCTCAAGGTTGATGATATGTACACGGTTACGTGTGCCGAAGATGAAAGGCTTCATCTTAGGGTTCCAGTAACGTGCTTGGTGACCAAAGTGAACACCAGCTTGAAGCATATCGCGCATTGAAACGTTTGCCATTTTATAGATCCTCTATAGTTGTTTAGGGTTAGGCCTCCACATATCCCATAGCACCAACACCGAAGTAATTAAACTTCAAATGCACCCAAGTGTATGTGACGATACGTGTGTGTGTTAAAATAAAATTGTGTTTGCCTTAAATACAAAAAATCATTTAAGAATTTATTTGTAAAAAGACGGCGCGCTTTATACCATATTAAAATTAAATACTCAACGTCGCGTGCAAAATTTGTTCGGCGATAAATGTTAAAAACTCAACTTTGGAGCCTCAATGAGCGCTATTATCAAGACCCCTGAAGAAATAGAGAAAATGCGTGTAGCTGGGCGCTTAGCGGCCGATGTACTTGAAATGATCGGCCCTCATGTAGTGCCAGGTGTTACCACCGATGAGCTAAATACACTTTGCCATGATTATATTGTTAATGTGCAACAAGCAATCCCTGCTCCGTTAAATTATCATGGCTTTCCAAAATCAGTTTGTACGTCAGTTAATCATGTTATTTGTCACGGAATTCCAAATGACAAAGCATTAAAAGAAGGTGACAGCGTTAATATTGACGTAACGGTCATTAAAGATGGTTACCACGGCGATACATCTAAAATGTTCCACGTTGGTACGCCAAATATTCAAGCTAAACGTCTTGCAGAAGTAACACAAGAAAGCCTATACCTTGCTATTAAAATGGTAAAACCAGGTGTGCGTTTAGGTGATATTGGTGAAGCAATTCAAAAATATGCAGAGAGCTTTAATTACTCAATTGTACGTGAGTATTGCGGCCACGGTATTGGCGCAGGATTTCATGAAGAACCACAAATAATGCATTACGGTAAAGCAGGTACTGGCGAAGCCTTAAAAGCAGGTATGTGTTTAACTATTGAACCTATGGTTAATGCGGGTAAACGCCAATGTAAGCTTCTTAAAGATGAGTGGACAGTAGTTACACGCGACCGTAGTTTGTCTGCACAGTGGGAACACACATTATTAGTGACTGAAAATGGTGTTGAAATTTTAACGCTACGATCAGATGATACAATCGACAGGATCATAGAACACTAATAATAAATAAGAAATTAGGAGCCAGCCCACGTGGCATTACCCAACAAAGTAAAAAAGTTGCTTAGCGATGCTGAGCAACTTAGTGATTATCGCGATTGTTCTAGCTATTTTTATAAATGGTTACATAACGAATTTTCTAAACAACCGGTTGGGAATTTAATTAATGCCCGGGCTGAGTTTATTGACCGCCTACTCATTAAGCTTTTTCATGTTTACGACTTAGCACGCGAACCTGATTTAGCATTAATAGCTGTGGGCGGGTACGGACGTGGCGAGCTACACCCCTACTCCGACATCGACTTTTTATTGCTTGTAACTAAACCGCCAAGCGAAGAAATATGCGAAAAAATAGGCCAGTTTGTTACCATGCTATGGGATCTCAACTTAGAGATTGGTCACAGCGTGCGCACGATAGAACAAGCCATTGAGCAAAAACGTGAAGACGTTACTTTTGCCACCAGCTTGCTCGAAAGTCGCCTTATTTTTGGTAACCACATTGAGTTTGAAAAACTCAAAATGCATATTCTTGAAACGCCAGTATGGCGCTCAGGCGAATTTTTTACTGCCAAAGTTCAAGAACAAAATTTACGCCACAGAAAGTGCCACGGCACCGCGTATAATCTTGAGCCAAACATTAAAGAAAACCCAGGTGGTCTGCGCGACTTACAAACCATTATTTGGGTGGCAAAAAAGCACTTTAGAACCGAAACCCTGCAAGAATTAATAAGCCACGGATACTTAACTCACGAAGAATTTCAAGAGCTTTCTGAGTGCCTAGAAAACCTATGGAACATTCGCTTTGCACTGCATTTAGCTGCAGGTCGAGCGGAAAACCGCTTATTGTTTGATCATCAACCGCTAGCCGCCGAAATTTTAGGTTTTGGTAGCGACGGCAAAGCCTCTGTTGAGCGTATGATGAAGCGCTTGTTTAGAATAATGAGCCGCGTGCGCGAACTTAACCAAATGCTACTTTCATACTTTGAGCAAAGTATAATGCCCGAAAGTAGTGCTGTGGTAGCAATAGAACTCGACAGAAACTTTGAGCAAGTAGGTCATCAAATACGCGTAAAAGATCCGTCGGTATTTTTTAGACGTGACCAACTCTTTGTATTGTTTGAGCACATAGCCGATAACCCAGCAATAACGCATATTTACCCAAGTACTATTCGTACTATTCGCCAAGTGCGCCGTCGTTTATTGGGTGACTTACAAGATTATGCAGCCTGTCGTGAAGCCTTTTTACGCCTTGTAAAACACCCTAACGGCATGGGCCGCGCATTTACGTTAATGCACAAGCACGGCATGCTTGCCGCGTACTTACCGCAGTGGCGTAATATATTTGGGCAAATGCAGTTTGATTTGTTTCACGCTTACACCGTAGATGAGCACACCCACAAATTAATCAAAAATATTTACGAATATTTTGATAAAACAGGCATTAGCGAGTTTCCTATTTGTAGTGAAATAGTCACTCGAATGGACAAACCAGAGCTACTTTATTTAGCCGGTATATTTCACGACATTGCTAAAGGCCGAGGTGGTGACCACTCGGAACTTGGCGCTGTTGATGCAATAGCATTTGCTAAATTACATGGTTTTGCGTCATCAGATGGAAAACTAATAGCATGGCTTGTTAGTAACCATTTACTTATGTCGGTTACCGCACAGCGTAAAGATATTAACGACCCTGCTGTAATAAAAGACTTCGCTACGCGCGTTAAAACAGAGCGCCAACTCGACTACTTATATTGTTTAACCGTTGCCGACATACGTGCAACCAACGACAACTTGTGGAACGATTGGAAAAACACCCTACTGCGTGAGCTATACTTACACACGCAACGCGCTTTGCGTCTAGGGCTCGAAAACCCAATGGATCAACGCGACCAAATTCGCGATAAAAAGCACCAAGCTAAACAACGCTTAATAAATCTGGGTTATGCCGAGGAAAAAATTGATTTAATTTGGAGCCGCTTTAAAGCTAACTACTTTACCGCCTTTAGCGAACAGCAAATATCATGGCAAAGTGAGCATTTATTAAGTAGCACAGACTTAAGCCAGCCAAGTGTTATTGTCTCTAACAAAGCTATGCATGGTGGCACACAAGTATTTGTATACAGCCCCTACTCTGGCCCACTGTTTGCCCGATTAGTAAGTGTAATTGGCTCTAAAAAAGCACAAATACAACATGCGCAAGTACTGACCACTAAAGACGGTTACGTTTTGTTTAGCTTTGTAATACTTGAAGTGAGTGGTGACCCTATTGCAAGTGGTCGAGCACAATCAATTAAACGCGGGCTTGAGCAAGCACTGAACGATCCACGTAAAAAGATTCGCTTTAAAAAGAGCCGCTCTCAACGTTTTAAAGATTTTAATATTAAACCTAAAATTGTGTTGCGCCCACATGCACGCAAAGACCGCAGTTTAATAGAAATTCAAGCCGTCGATATACAAGGTTTACTAACCAAAATAGCCGAAGTTTTCCAAGCGCATTTACTACACATTCACGCTGCCCGTATAACAACGGTAGGTGAACGTGCCGAGGATTTCTTTGTCGTATCTAATAACGAATACCAAGCGCTGACTGATGAAGAGCAAGCAAAAATTCATCAGGCATTACGTAAAAAATTCAACGCCGAAACAGAATAGAGGACACACATGTCAGATTTAAAAACGATGATCGAAAACGCATGGGACAACCGCGATAGCATTAGCCCAAGCACAGTATCAAGCGACGTAAAACAAGCTATTATCGACGCACTTGATTTACTTGATAGCGGCGCAGCACGCGTTGCTGAAAAAATATCAGGTGAATGGGTTGTACACCAGTGGCTTAAAAAAGCAGTGTTACTGTCGTTTCGTATTCGCGACAACCAACCAATGAACGACGGCGTAAACCAGTTTTACGACAAAGTACCGCTTAAATTTAGCGACTACACCCCAGAGCAGTTTCAGCAAGGCGGTATGCGCGTAGTACCAAACGCTGTAGCACGTAAAGGCAGCTTTGTAGGTAAAAATGTTGTACTTATGCCATCTTATGTAAATATTGGCGCATACGTTGACGATGGCACCATGGTTGATACATGGGCGACTGTAGGCTCGTGTGCACAAATTGGTAAGAACGTACATTTATCAGGTGGCGTAGGCATAGGCGGCGTTTTAGAGCCTCTACAAGCTAACCCAACCATCATTGAAGACAACTGCTTTATTGGCGCTCGTTCTGAAATTGTTGAAGGCGTAATTGTTGAAGAAGGCGCAGTTATTTCAATGGGTGTTTACATCAGCCAAAGTACCCGTATTTATGACCGCGAAACTGGCGAAATTCATTACGGCCGCGTACCTGCAGGCGCAGTAGTTGTACCAGGTGCACTGCCGTCAAAAGATGGCACTCACAGCCTTTATGCTGCAATCATCGTAAAAAAAGTAGATAAGCAAACACGTGAAAAAGTAGGTATAAACGCCCTACTACGCTCAATTGATGAGTAATAGTCGATTGGGTTGAGTGAAACGAAACCCAACGATACGTTGAAGTTGTTTTAGCTAAACTTTAATTGTATATAAAAAGCTCTAAGCCCTTTGGGTTTGGAGCTTTTTTTGTTATCTGTACGTTTTCTATTATTATATCTCTAAAGTTTGAATCGGTTTAAATGGAGAGTTGTTCATATGGGTACTGAAGAAAGTAACGAGCTAGTCTATCACTACACATCTTTGGATGCTTTTATGTCTATTGCGAATAGCAGAACCTTCCGGTTTGGCGACGCAAGAGCAATGAATGACTATACAGAGATAGATCATAATATTAATCTTCTTTTAAATTTAGAAAAACAAAAACCTGAGTTAATGAAAAAATTAAATATTTCAAATGAAGGATTTAATAAAGGCATCGAAAATATTAAGTTTTTCAAAAAACATATTGAAAATCACTATATACATATAATGAGCTTTAGTAAAAACCCAGATTCTTTAAGCCAGTGGCGGGGATATGCAGATAACGGTACAGGAATATGTTTTAGTGTCAATTTATCAGCATTACGACACTGCCTAAACAGTACTTACCGCATTGCTGGGGATTGCGTTTACAAACAAGAACAATTAAACACAGAAGCACAAAACTTATTAAAATTAGCCTCTACTTTTGATAGTGATAAACGTGAATTTGAGGTTAGACGTAACTTTCTTAATGACTTTATCGCATTTATAACAACAGGTAAAAATGAGGCTTTTAAAGACGAAGATGAAGTTAGATTAGTTTCTTTAATTGAAAAACTACCACCACCTCAAAATGTAGAATTTATCAATTCCAATGGCTTTATTAAAAGTTATCTTGAAGTAAGCTTTCCAATAAATATAATTGATACAGTTATACTCGGACCATGCTGTAAATTTACAACTGAAGACCCTATCTTCAATAATATGTTAGACAATTTATTTTTTAATAAAAAACTCTACGAGTTAGGAGCTGATACTAACCCATATAGGCCTAAAGTTTTAAGTTCAAAGGCAACTTTCAGATAACAGTTGGGTTTCGTTTCACTCAACCCTCCCTACGTCGATAAAATTAATCCCGTGCTACTGCTCATTGTTAGCAATCTAAAAGCACTTATAAAAATAAGTGCTTTTGTGTAGCAACGTAACCATTCCTCTGCCCCACCTTATCAACAAACAAGATAATCAAACCTTTCTCCCACTAAACTCTATTAAAATAAAATTTACATAGTTAACTTAGTGGTGATATAACTGAATGTGTTTTGGGAACGGAGTTGGTGATAAATCAAACCATTAGCTGCCAGCTAAAAATTATTACTCAGCTAGCTTACCCTCACACCCTTTACTTAAGGAAAGTAAAAACCCTAACTAAAACAGCGTTTACCTCATTTTAAAATAACAAAAGCACAAGTAGGTTGTACTAATGGAAGAGTATTTAATCGTTAAACAAAAAAGTAGATACCCTATCGCTATTGCGGCTTTATTGTTGTTATTGGCTTTGGGTTATTTAATTAAGATACTACTTTTCTCAAATGATATTCCTGAACGTTATTTAAAGCCAATATTAGTCTCTCAAGTATCATTACCCAATGTATTAAAAGGAATTGGTACAATAGAGCCTACACAAAGAGAGCTTTTGTCTGCGCCGCTAAAAGGCAATATCAACACACTTACAATTCGTGAAGGGCAAGCTATAAAAAAAGGCCAAGTATTAGCAAAGCTGACTAACTACGAATTGGAGCAAGATATACATAATGCGAGTTATGAGCAGCTTAATTTAGAATCTCAAGTGGCTATTGATAAAAGCAATTTAGCAATTAAGCTCTCGCAAATTAAAGTCGACTTATCAAAAGCTAAAATGGCATTGCAGCAGCAATCGCTTGAATTAAATGCGAATAAAGTTTTAATGGAACAAGGTATTATTTCTGCAATTCGCTTTAAACAAAGCGAAATGCTTTACAAGCAAAGTGAACTTGAAGTTAATGCCAAAAATGATGAACTCAGTCTATTTAAAGAGGCATTTGATCAGCAATTAATTGCGCTTAATAACAAAGTAAACATCGCAAAAAACAAACTTAGCTATTTACAAAGGCGTCAAGAGCAACTAACACTCACAGCAAACTTTGACGGTACCGTAAGCCAAAACTTAGCTAAATTAGGTCAAGCGGTTACACAAGGGCAATCGCTGTTTGAGCTAATAGAGACCGACAACTTACTGGCTAAAATACAAGTCCCTCAGTATTCATCTACTCAATTAAAAATAGACCAAAAAGCAGATATAGTTACCCCCAGTGGCACAATTGCAGCTAAGGTTGATTATATTGATACAGTAATAAGAAATGGCGCTATTAATGTATTTTTAGTATTAAACGCTCCTCCACCATCATGGCTTAGAAGCAGCCAAGCAATAGAAGCTCATATTTATTTGGAGCAATCTTTAGTAGTACAAAATATTAAAAAACCGAATGATTTTGATAACTACAGCAAATGGAAGGTCTACGAAATAACACCATCGAGTAAAGCTATTCTTACTAATATAAATTATAAAACGACTGAGCAAGACACCTTGAGCTTTAATGAAACGCTACAGAGTAATTATGTATTATTACTGCCTGCTGATTACGCCACTAAAAATAACTTTGATTTAATAGGTGCTTTTAAATGAGTTATCCGTTAATAGAGTTTAATAATGTTTTTTATCAATACCCTAATACCAATATTAATACCCTCAAAGCTGTAAGTTTTAAAATAAACAGTGGTGACTATATTGCAATAACCGGTACTTCTGGCAGTGGTAAAAGTACCTTACTTTCTATTTTAGGCTTACTAAACTTACCTAGCCAAGGGCAATACACTATTTTAGGCACTAACACAGCGGACTTAACACCCGACTCTATTGCAGCTATTAAAAACAGAGAACTTGGTTTTATATTTCAAAACTTTAATTTATTAAATCATTTAAGCGTATTTGATAATGTGGCTTTGCCACTCAGTTACAACAAGTCGGTATTAAGAAAGGATTATCAAAAAAAAGTAGAAGCTGCGCTTAATAAAGTAAATATGCTGGAGTTTATTGATAGAAAACCAAGCCAATTGTCAGGCGGCCAACAACAAAGAGTTGCTATTGCTAGAGCATTGATAAATGAGCCCTCTGTTATTTTAGCCGATGAGCCAACTGGTAATTTAGATTCGAGTAATAGCGAACAAATATATCAGTTACTCAATAAGCTAAACGACGAAGGCAAAACAATTTGCTTAATAACACATGATGAAAACCATGCTAAAACAGCAAAAACGCGTTTGTATATTCAAGACGGACAGCTTAGTACGCAAGGTTTTTGATGCTGAACTTAATTATTGATCTGACCTTTAACTGGCTAAAATATGCTAAGCAAAATACTAAATTATGGCTTAGCTGCTTGTTGCTGAGTATTCCTTTATGTTTAATTTTAAATATAAGTAATATTCATAGTCAGTTTTTGTCAGCCGATTACACGGCAATAAATAACATCCACAACATTAAACAAGTTTACTTAAGTGATACTCAAAATGACTTACCCGTTGATGAATACATTTTTGATGAAATAACCGTATTGCACCAAGATTTAGTCGGCGTTTTTGAGCGTTCTATTGATTTATCATTAAAGCTTTCGGTTAATCATGGTAATGAGCCTGTTAAGGTAAGCTTTATATCGGGGGGTTATAAGCAATTAGGTATCATTCCTGCCTTAGGCAGCTTTAATCAATTAGATTTCCCAAAACAAGGTAGTGCACTAAGTGCCGCTATTAGCTATTCGTTTTGGCATACTCATTTTAAAGGTGCCTCTGATATTATTGGCAAACAACTTGTTGTTAACCATAAAAGCATAAACATTGTCGCTGTAATGCCAAAAGAGTTTAAAAGCTTTAAACGTGCTTATGAACCTAAACTTGTTATTCCTTACTCGCAACTCAAACGTATTTTGCCTCAAGAAAGTAGCCTGACCCCAGATACATTTACGTATATTTTAGGAAGCATTAAAAATAAAACACTCTTTTTAAGCTTTCTAAATAAGCACTTACAAAACGAAATGTTTATATTTGATAACACAAAACTTAAGTTTAGTGATGGTATTGGCGTTAACCCTACTCACTTTAATAAAATAATAAAGCGCCTAAACTTATTGCAGTTACTTTATTATATTTTGCTCTTATTTAGCTTTATTGCCTTTTGTGCATTTTACTGTGCAGAGTCAATTAAAAAGCAACAAGAAGAAACTATACGCAAATTATGTGGAGCCAATAATAAACATATTTTTGTACAGCAAGTTATTGATACTGTACTCACAAGCCTGTTACTTATTATTGTAATGTGCGCTTTGTATCCACTGAGCGACCGCATCAGCGCAATTTTATTACCAAGCCTGAACCAGCTAAACAGCTATTTTTCATTATTTACGCTGGCGGTATTCTACATTGCTATTATTACGTTTTTATCGGCGCTTAGTTATTTTCAACGAAGGTGGGTACACAGCAGTATCGGACGCGGCCAAAGTGCAACAACAAGTGAAAAAGTACAAGTGTTCTCATTGCTTTCATTACTTACTAGCCTTGCTATTACAAGTGTTTACATTAGTAGTTTGGTTATTTACAGCCAGATTAATTTAAATAATAAAAGTATGGGTTTTAATGCAGATAATATTCTAATTGCCAGCTTTAGTTTTCCACAATCACCTAGCGAGGCCTTTAATGCAGACAACTCTGCTCAACAATTAATTCAGCAATTAAATTCACTGCCTATTATTGAAGAAGTATCGCTTAGCTCTGCCCCGCCACTATCAGATCGCAGTGGGTTTAGTGCATGGTATACCGTTACCGGACAAGCTATCAGTTCGGGTAAAAGCGCCAGTACCGCAAGCCATAGAGTGAGCCCGCATTACTTTAAAACTATTGGCGCTAAGCTTATCTCTGGGCAAAGCGTGCAATGGCAACAGTACCAAAACATTGTCGTTAACAGCGCTTTATGGGATCAATACTTTGCAGGCACAGAACTAAGCCAAGCTTACTTATTAGCCCAATTCGATACTGGAAAAGTAAAACATAAAGTAGTTGGCGTTGTTAATGATATTTATAATGAAGGAGCCGACACACCGGTTCAGCCAACTGTATATAATGTAATAAGTGCCCTGACAGGTTTTGAAACAATTATAATTAGAACTCATGCGCCCATCACACAAGTTGAAAATGAACTCCAAACGGCAATAAAAGCATTAAGTGTAAACTTTAACGATTTATCACTTACCCCCCTTTCGTCTTTAGTAAAAAATGAGCAAGCCCCTAGAAATGCATTACTTATAATTACCGTTGTGTGCTCCTCAATTCTTCTACTCTCTGCGTTTTTATACAACTACAGCAGTATTAAACAACTTACGGCTAAATCATCCACAGAGCTTGCGTTAAGGCGTGCTATGGGCGCTCGCAGCTACCAAATATGCTATTTATTTTTAAAGCTCTTTTTCACTGCATTTGTGATAACCCACATAGTTATTATTGCGCTATTTTTCACCCAACATGAAAAACTACAAACTTTTTTATTTCAACAATCCGTTTTTGACCTAAACACGATACTTACAGTGCATTTAGTCATTTTGTTAACGGTTATATGTATTATTGCTATAGAGATTAAAAAAACACTTAACAATTCGTGGAATAACTTAACTTAAGGATACGCATGTACAAATTACTACTAGCTACACTACTTATATATGGCGGAAATACATACGCTGAGAATTACAGTTTCTCTCATTACCAAATGGTTAAATCGCCCATTAATAATACCGCACCGCAAATGTTTTTGTTTAACAGCAAAGGTGAGTTGATGCATTACTCTGATAAATATTTACCAAATATTTTATCCATTTTTAAAAATAAACAAAGCCATCCTGATTCTGATTTAATTAAAAGTAATCTAGAGCAGCTATTAACAACATTGCCCGATTTTACCCAGCAAAAGCATACGTTGTTTTACACCTCAATAGATGAAGATATCGGCCCCTGTCCGCCTTGTAGGCAACAAGAAAAAACCATCGACATGCTTAAAAGTAAGTTTTCAGATAAGCAGCTAAAGGTTCATTCAATTTCTATAATTTCCAGTGACAACGGTATATAAAAAAAGCCCGCTAAATAACTTTAGCGGGCTTTTTGTTGCGAAGGTTAAACCTTTAAAAAGTTTACAGCGCGTTAAATACGTCGTCTGTTTTAGCTGCGCAAATAAAATCGTTTTTGTGTAGGCCTTTAATTGAATGGCTCCACCATGTAACCGTTACTTTGCCCCACTCGGTTAATAAACCTGGGTGATGGCCTTCGTCTTCTGCCATGTCGCCTACTTTGTTAGTAAACGCGATAGCTTGCTTAAAGTTTTTAAATTTATAAACACGCTCAAGCTGCATAATGCCGTCGCGTACTTCTGGTACCCAGTCTGGGATTTTAGTAATTAATTGTGCAAGCTCTTCGTCAGATACTTTTGGCGCATCTACATGACAGGCTTCGCATTTTTGTGCACTTAATGAAGACATTCTAAATCCTTACTTTTAGCTTTTTTAGCATTAATGTTTAACTGGCTAATTTTTCTTTTGGTGGAAATTTTGGGTCGTGCAAGCCAAGCTCTTTAGCTCGCTCAACCAAAGTCATAATATCCATTTGCGATATATCAAACAGATCATGAATCGAATTTATGGTGTAGTACTGTGGCTGCATAATATCAATACGGTACGGCGTACGCAGTACATCAAGCACATTCATTGGGCTGATTTCTGGCGTGTTTGAGTATACGTACTGAGTTTCACCTGGGCTTGATAAAATACCGCCGCCGTAAATACGCAGGCCGTCTTCGGTTTGCATTAAACCAAATTCAACTGTAAACCAGTATATACGCGCAAGGTATACACGGTCCTTTTTCTGCGCTGCGTAACCTAATTGCCCGTACTTGTGCGTAAACTCAGCAAAGTCAGGGTTAGTTAGCATGGCGCAATGGCCAAATATTTCATGAAAAATATCTGGCTCTTGTAGGTAGTCAAATTCTTCGCGGCTACGAATAAATGTAGCTACCGGAAACTGCTTGTTTGCTAGTAATCTAAAAAACTCATTAAAGTCGATAAGCGCAGGTACTGGCGCTACTTGCCAACCGGTAGTGGCTAGTAACACTTCGTTTAGTTCGCTTAACTGCGGAATACGATCGTGCGGCAGGTTAATCTTTTTTAACCCTTGCATGTACTCGTTGCAGGCTTTGCCTTTAATGCACTCAAGTTGACGCGCTACAAGCTCAGACCAAATTTTATTTTCTTCATCACTCCAGTGTATAACACCATTTTCGTCTGGTGTTTTGGATGTGTATTTACTTGCTTTAGCCATAAGTACCTTCTTGGGTGTGAGCCCTAAATCGGTGTCAGTGTGATACTCAAACCTATTGAATATCGAATGACCCCATACTATGCAAAAGTGAAGAAAAGTTTAATAGATAGGCTAACATCAGTATTTGTCGCGATCACCTGGATCGTAAAGTTAAAATTACACCTGTGGCACATTAAAATTACGGACCTTTAAATAAAGGCCTGCAGCTTATTTTTATGTGTACATAATTAAATACACCTAACCAATTTTAGTAAAAGCTTGGTCTAAATCACTAATAATGTCGTTAACATCTTCAAGCCCAACCGAGAGTCTGATCAGCCCATCACTTATTCCAGCGGCGGCTCGCTCCTCTGGCGTATAAGGCGAGTGAGTCATAGATGCAGGATGCTGAATCAGTGTTTCAGCGTCGCCGAGGCTTACTGCAAGTGTACAAAGTTTCATACTATCAATAAATTGTGCGCCATCTTGTAGCGTGCCTTTTATTTCAAATGCAATAACACCACCAGCGGCTTTCATTTGGTTGCCAATAAACTTATGACCTGGGTGCGATTTAAGCCCTGGGTAATATACGGTACTTACTTGTGGGTGCGCTTCTAGATATTGCGCTATTGTTTGTGCACTCTGACAATGGCGTTCTATTCTAATGGCGAGTGTTTTTAGGCCTCGATTAATTAGCCATGCATCGTGCGGGCTTATGGTTGCACCAATGTCTTTTAGTACGGTCATTTTAATGTGTGTTATGTGCTCAAGCGATCCACATACAATACCGGCGACTACGTCTCCGTGACCATTTAAATACTTGGTCGCACTGTGCATTATAATGTCGATACCGTATTTTTTTGGTGATTGCAGTAGCGGCGTTAAAAAGGTGTTGTCGACCACACTAATTAAGTTGTGCTCTTTAGCAACTGCGCCAATGAGTGCCAAATCAATAACCGCCATAGTGGGGTTGATTGGCGTTTCTACAAATATCATTTTTGAATTAGGTTTGATGGCATCGCGTAGCTCGTCCTCGTTGGTCATATCAACAAATGTGACTTCAATTCCCCAGCGCGGCAACATGTGCGAGAAAAACGCAAAGGTACAGCCATACAAAGCACTTGAGGCAACGAGGTGATCCCCCTGCGATAAAAAGCTCAGTACTGAGGCAGATACAGCCCCCATACCTGTTGCGGTTGCAGCAGCTGCTTCACAACTCTCTAGTTGAGCAACTTTTTGCTCAAGCTCTGTGGTTGTAGGGTTTCCTAAGCGCGTATAAATATAGCCAGGTTCGTCGCCTGCAAAACGCGCAGCACCTTGTGCGGCGTTTTCAAAATGAAAGGTAGAGGTTTGATACAAAGGAGAAGTAAGTGCGCCGTGCGGGTCGTTTGCTTTTTGTGGTCCGTGAATACACTGGGTGTTTATATGATGCTTGCTCATTGTAGGCTCATTTTTTGATTATTATGTTTTTTGCGATTCAACAATCAAAACGTATGCGCTTACAAACAGCAAGCATGCCGGATGCTCAGATGGCTATTTGTGTAAAAACCGTGCAGCTCATGTTTGTACACAAATATTGCCACTACTTTTTACTGTGTTGGTTCCGCCTTTTTACGGCTCATAATTTTACCTGCGATGCTTTGCACAGTGCCTTTTAACAAGCTGCGCTTGTTTTCAAGCCTTGGTAATGGGCGGCTAAGCTCCATTGCTTTATAACCAATACGCGCTGTAAAAATACCGGCGCTTACGCCCTGCGCAGCCCGACCCGAAAGTTTACCTAGTAGCTCAGCACTTAGTGCAGTTGCAGCAAGGTCAGATACAAGCTCAGCACTGCCTACAAACATTACTTGCCTTATTAGCATGCGGTATAACTTTATACGGCTCGCGTAGCCAAAACCAATGCCATAAATTTTACCAATTTGTTCTATTAACTTAGTACCGCGCCAAAGCACGGCCATCATATCCACCAGTGCAAGTGGGCTTAGGGCAACTAGCAGTGCGGATTCAGTCGCAAAACGATTTATAAGCTTTTTAGCTTTGGTGTCTTGGGTTATTAATAAACTGTTAGCGTACAGCGTCATTATTTCTTTGTCGCTGTGATGCATCGCTACTTGGTTTTTAAAGGTTTCAAAGTTATCAAGCTCCTGGTGTTTATTGAGCTTTTCAAGCCAAGGTAATGCACCGCCTACTTGCTCGCTGTTTAAAAGCCTGTCGGCTTCAACTCGGTGCAATTGGTTTCGCTTTAAACTGCGCAGCATTCGGTACTCTCGCCACAATAAGCGCCCTATTAGCAGCACGCCACTTACAACCGCGGTTAAATAAACGCTGCCTAAAATAATTGATTGCTCGAAAGCAAATACTAACGAGTATGCAAACTCTAAAAGCACCAGTACTATAAAACTAATAGCAAAAACACCTTTAAGCGTTTGCCACTTTGACTTTTTGTACACAGGTTCTAGATCTATTTCGGGCTCTAGTGCTTCATCTTCAAGTTCTTCGTAATCACTTTGTCCGTGCTGAATAATTTTTGCAGGTGCTAAAACGGGTTCGTTTTGCTCAATGCTTTGCGTATCTATGCGACGCCCTGCTTGAAATGGTTGGTTTGACTCACTCATGTTAATTTGTCTCCTAGCAGGTACTGCATGACATGATCTAATCGAATATGTTTTAGTTGTTTATCGGGGCTCGGTATTGGAGAAAACGATAAAAACTCAAATCCCTGTGCTGGCCACTCACTTTTATTAAGCATCCGCGAGGGAGGTTGCGGCGGTAAATACGTAAGCCAATCAGGCTCGTGTAATGGTTTACCGTAAATGCAGTCAAGCGTTTGGCCTTTGTCGGCAATTTGGCGCGGCTGCGTTGCTGTAATTGACGACATAGCCATGGTTTCTATTTTTACACCATCAAACTTTAAATGATTGCTTTGCTCATGCACGAGCGAATCAAGTAGCAGTGCTAAATCTTTATGGTGCTTAGCACTTATATGATCTGACTTATTAGCTGCAAATAATATTTTGTCTATGTTGGGCTTAAATAAACGTTTAAAAAAGCCCGATTCACCATAGTTAAAGTGTGCGAGTAATTGGTTTATTACACTGCTTTGCTCTTGGAGTGTTTCGTGCCCTTCGTTTAGCGCACTAAGTACATCTACAAGTACGATTTGGCGATCAAAGTGCCTAAAATGCTCATTATAAAATGGTTTTACAACTTCTTTTATATAGGCGTTAAAGCGCTTAATTAAATGCGCTAAATTAGAACCCGCAACGACATCGTCACTATTTATTTCACCCGATACCGGAAAAAACAATAACAATGGCGCGCCTTGTAAGTCGCCAGGCATAAGCATACGCCCAGGTTGCAGCATGGCAAGTTTGGTGTCTTTTTTAAGCCCTACTAACATGCTTTGATAAAGCTGAGCAATATGAGCCAGTGCGTTTTCATCTACAGGTGCATTTAAATCAAGTTGCTCAACGGCTGCTAGAAAATCACTTGATGTATTTACGCGCGAAGGCTGAGTTAATAACGGATATTGCTGCTCGCACCATTGAGAATAGCTTTGCTCAAGCATAGGTAAATCAAGGAGCCATTCACCCGGGTAGTCAATAATATCTAAATAAAGCGTTGATTGCGGCGAAAAGTGGCCGCGCAGCCCTGCGTTGCTTTGATACTTTATTGCCAAGCGCAGCGTATTAATCCGCTCAGTTGATGCAGGCCATGTAGGCATCCCATCGCTGGGTAATAATGAATTTAGCGCGCGCGTATAATTAAACGTAGGAACTTTTAACGCCTCTTGCGGCACAACTTTAGTGGCCACATGGCGGTGCTCGCGCATTACATCAAAAAAAGGTAAGTTTTTATCGTCCGCTTGGGTTGTTAAGTGTTTAACAAGCGCGGTAATAAAGGCTGTTTTACCACTACCACTTAGGCCAGTTACGGCAAGTTTTACGTGTTGGTCTAAACTGCGATGAAGGGCTTTTTGTGCTTTGCCTTTAATGCTTTTAAAGGTCTTTTTTGCAAATGATTGGCTCATAAAGTGTCTTGCACCTAATTTGCCGTAATTTATCACGTTGCAAATAAGGTGCTATTAAATCCTTTAAAGTTTGTTAATTTCACGGCTCACCGTAAACTCGCTTGAAGTTACATGGCGCTCCATATCTTGAAGGCGAGTATCTACACGCGTTAAACGCTCTTTTAAATCTTGCAATGCGCGGCGCGGTGGCTCGCCCTTTTGCCATACTTTAAATTTTACTTCTAGCGGATCGTCTGTTTTAGTTGAGCTTTTTGTTTGCGCTGTTGCGGGCTCTTTTTTATCTAAAATAAACCAGGCTGCAATATACGCTACCACAAATAATGGGCCACCCGTTAGCAGTACCGCACTAACAAATATAATGCGAACTAACCATAACTCCATATTAAAGTAGTCACTTAATCCCGCACATACTCCAGCTATTTTACCGCGTTGTGGGTCTCTTAATAATTCGCGTTTGGCACTCATACTTTGCGTCTCCATTGTGGTGACTCTTGATCAAGTAATGCTTCAAGTGTTTCAACTCTGTCTGCCATTTTTTCGGCTTTATGTGCAAGCTCAAGTAACTGGCGATGTTCGTGTTCACTTAAACCTTGGCTTACTTGTTTTTTGCTACGGTAGTGTAAAATTAACCACAGCGGGGCAACAAAAATCATAAACATAACAAATGGAACAATTATTACCTCTGAATCAAACATAATCCTCTCCTGACAATCCGTTTTGATGTTTTTAAGCAGTGGGGCACTTTAAGTACCCCTTTATAAGTTATTTATCAGCTAGCTTCTTTTTAAGTTCGGCTAGCTCATCATCTATCTTTTCATTTTTTTGTAGATTAGCAATTTCGTCCGCTAACGTCTTTTTACCTAAATCGTAAGACTCAATTTGAGATTCTAGTCCATCAATTTTAGTTTCGTAACGTTCAAAGCGATTAAGTGCGTCTTCTACTTTAGAGCTATCAAGCGTCTTTTTCACTTCAAGGCGCGACTCAGCCGAACGCTGGCGAAGTATAATTGCCTTTTGACGAGATTTCGCATCTGCTAGTTTTTCTTGTAGCGTCGTTACTTCTTGTTGTAGTTTCTCGATATGAGACTCTAAATGTTCAAGTTCACTAGTGACTGAAGCAACGGCATCTGCCGACTTTTGCTTTTCAAGTAAGGCTGAACGCGCTAAATCGTCGCGGTCTTTACTTAAAGCCAGTTCGGCTTTATCCTGCCAATCGCTTACCTGCGCTTTAAGCGTATCTAAGCGGCGTACAATTTCTTTTTTCTCAGCCAATGTTTTAGCTGATGTAGAACGTACTTCAACAAGCGTATCTTCCATTTCTTGAATAATCAGACGAACCATTTTTTCTGGGTCTTCTGCTTTATCTAAAATGGCGTTGATATTAGAATTAACAATATCTGCAAAACGTGAAAAAATTCCCATAACATTTACCTCTGTAATTAAAACGTAGTTAGTCTGCTATAACTAGTATCAATATGCTTGCCAACTTTTTAAAAGTTAAAATACACTTTATTTTCATTACGTTAAACTAAATATACAAATTTCTTTAGTTATCCCTAATTATGAAATACACTAACTGTTAGTAAAAATGACCAAGAGTTAGGAAATATGAGCCAATATCGCCAACAGGATAATTTACTCGGCCAATCAGATAGCTTTCTGTCTGTACTCGATCAGGTATCGCAACTGGCTAATCTAGATAAACCGGTACTTATTATTGGTGAACGCGGCACAGGTAAAGAGTTAATAGCAGCACGCTTACACTTTTTATCAAAACGTTGGGATCAAAACTACGTAAAACTTAACTGTGCAGCGCTTAACGAAAACTTACTCGAAAGTGAGTTATTTGGCCACGAAAGCGGTGCTTTTACGGGGGCAAGTAAACGTCACGAAGGTCGTTTTGAACGCGCTAACAGTGGCACACTGTTTTTAGATGAATTAGCTAATACCTCAGCTATGGTACAAGAAAAACTGCTACGCGTTATAGAATACGGCGAGTTTGAACGTGTTGGCGGCAAACAAACTGTAAAAGTAGATACACGCTTAGTGTGTGCGACAAACGAAGACCTCCCTTATTTAGCTGAGCAAGGTGAATTTAGAAGTGACTTACTCGACCGTTTAGCCTTTGATGTAATTACCCTGCCACCACTGCGAGAACGTCAAGACGATATTATGCTTCTTGCTGAGCAGTTTGCGATGAATATGGCACGCGATTTAGAGTGGGAACTGTTTAGCGGTTTTACTCGAAGCGCAACAGAAACACTGCTTAGTTATGATTGGCCTGGTAATATTCGTGAACTTAAAAATGTGGTTGAACGCAGTTTGTATCGCCACGGTAGTGAACATATCCCCGTTCACCAGATTATTTTAGACCCGTTTGATAGCCCATTTAGACCAAAAGCGCGCATAAAAGCACCTATAGCGGCTCAAACTGTTAATGCAGAGCCTATTGCTATCGCGCCACCGATTGCTCAAGCAAGCAGTAATATAGCCGTTGATATTCAATTTCCATGTAGCTTAAAAGAGCGCTCAAACGACTTTGAAATAAACATGATTAATAAAGCGCTCGAACATAGCCAATTTAATCAAAAGAAAACTGCAGAAGTACTTGGTTTAACGTATCATCAATTACGTGGTTATCTTAAAAAATACAACTTGTTGGATCAACAATAGTCAGAGGTTATGCGGGTGCATAAATTATTACTTGTTTTGCTTGCCACCACTTTAGTTGGTTGCCTTGATAGCAAAGAAGAAATCATAGAAGAAAAAAACCAAGGCTTAGTTTATTGCGCTGAAGCTAACCCTGTGTCGTTTAATCCGCAAGTAACGACCACCGGTTCAACTATTGATATAATTGCTAACCAATTATATGACCGTTTAATTAGCATTGACCCTGTTACGGCAGAGTTTCAAAGTGAATTAGCAACCGATTGGAAAATTAGTAAAGATGGTAAATCGGTTACCTTTACCCTGCGTAAAGATGTAAAGTTTCATACAACTTCTTATTTTACGCCGTCGCGTGATTTTAACGCCGACGACGTTATATTCACCTTTAGCCGATTATTCGATGTATACAATCCATACCACTTTGTGGGCGATGCCAATTACCCGTATTTTCAAAGTGTGGGGATCGATCAACTCATTCGTAAAATTGTGCGCGTGTCTGACTACCAAGTGCGCTTTGAGTTATTTAATCCTGAAAGTAGCTTTTTAGCTAATATGGCTACCGATTTTGCTGTGGTACTTTCAAAAGAATACGCCATGGAACTTAAGAAAAACAAGCAAGAAAACTTGTTTGATCAGTATCCTATTGGCACCGGCCCGTATATTTATAAAGAATACCGTCGAGATCACCTTGTACGCTTTTACCGTAATCCACTTTATTGGAAGCACGACGTTGTCCTTGAACAATTAGTTTACGATATAACGCCTAACGGCACTACGCGCATAGCAAAAATGCTGACTAAAGAGTGCGATGTAACGGCTCATCCAAGTAGTGCGCAATTGAGTATTTTAGCGCAACGTGATGATATAAATATTGAAAAAGAAACAAATTTAAACATAGGGTATTGGGCATTTAATACAGAACGTGCCCCGTTCGACGACTTGCGCGTGCGCCAAGCACTTGCGCATGCAATAGATGTAGATAAAATAATGCAGGCGGTTTATTACGGTAATGGTACTCGCGCACAATCTATTTTGCCACCAACCTCTTGGGCGTTTGAGCCGCAAGAAGATATACCTACATTTGATCCAGAACTCGCTAAAAAGTTACTAATTGAAGCAGGCTTGCCTGATGGCTTTGATATGACAATATGGGCTATGCCTGTGAGTCGTATTTATAACCCTAACGCGCGTAAAATGGCTGAGCTTATGCAAAGTGATTTACGCAAAGTGGGCGTTAATGTAAGCATTGTAGAATATGAGTGGAATACGTTTATTCAACGTATTGGCGAGCACAGGCACGACAGTGTATTACTTGGTTGGGCCGCAGATACACCCGATCCTGATAACTTTTTTAGCCCACTGTTGAGCTGTACCGCTACTTTTAGTGGTAAAAATCCAGCAAACTGGTGTAATCCTCAATTTGATCTATTGCTCACTCAAGCACTCGATACGACTGATTTAAACAAACGTAAAAAATACTACGAAGACGCACAAAGCTTAATTATTAAAGAGCTGCCATTATTGCCTATTGCTCATGGCCTGCGTTTTCAAGCAAGTAGCGCAGATGTGGAAGGCATAACACTTGGCCCGTTTGGCGCTATTTCGCTTGCCAATGCGAGGAAAAAATAATGATCTTAGATTATATTTTGCGCCGCCTTGGTTTGTTCTTTTTTATGATACTGATGCTCAGCGTATTTACGTTTTCACTGGCGTATTTATTTCCCGGTGATCCGCTAAGTAATTTAAGTGGCATACCAAGTAGTAACTTTGCACAGCATAGTGAGCTTGAAGACAAATATTTATATAACAGCAATTACTTTATGCAATACATTGCCTTTCTGGGGCGAATATTCCAAGGTGATTGGGGGCTTTCGTTTGCCTCTGGTAATAGTGTATTTAGCCATATTGTTGATTTGCTACCAGCTACTTTAGAACTAAGCGTGTACGCATTAATAGTATCGGTTGTTATTGGTGTACCGACTGGTATTTTAGGCTCTGGCTATCATAAACGTTGGCCCGACAAACTTATAAACTCGACCACTATGGTGGGCTATTCAATGCCTGTATTTTGGCTCGCATTGTTATTAATAATGGTTTTTTCGTTAAAGCTTGGCTGGTTTCCTATGTCAGGCCGAATGGGGCTCCTTTATGAGATACCCGCAAATACTGGGTTTATTTTAATTGATATTGCACTGGCTGGTTTTCCATATAAAGGAATGGCCTTTATTGATGCGCTACGCCATTTAACGCTCCCTACTATTGTACTGGCCATGTATCCGACCACTGTATTAGTGCGCTTTACTCGCGAGTCTATGCTTAAAGTAATGGATCAAAACTTTATTAAAACAGCTAGGGCAAAAGGCCTTAATCGCCGCCAACTTATCATGCACCATGCACTGCGTAATGCATTACTGCCGGTAATTAAGCAAATTGGTTTGCAATTTAGTACGCTAATAACGCTTGCGATGATTACCGAAGTCATTTTTTCGTGGCCGGGTATTGGCCGGTGGTTAATCGATAGTATTTATCAGCGTGACTTTCCAGCAATTCAAGGCGGATTAATGGCAGTATCTTTATTTGTTATTTTAGCCTCTATTACTGCTGAACTTACTTACACTTTATTCGATCCACTCTCGCGGAATCAGGCCCATGGCAAAGTTTAATTTATTTTCTGAAGAGTCGAATAAATCGCCACTTGCGCGATTTTGGCGAAAGTTTAAAAATAACCACCCTGCTTTGGTTGGTTTATGGATATTTATGGCGTTTGCATTATTGGCCGCCACCGCTCCTTTTTTAGCCCCTTATGGTGTAAACCAACAGCATAGTGATGCACTACTTATTCCACCATCGTGGCGAGAAATGGGCGATGTACGCTTTATTTTAGGCACCGATGATTTAGGTCGCGATGTACTCTCGCGCTTAATGAATGGTGCTACGTATACGTTTGGGCTTTCTGTTGTAGCCGCCCTGATCACAACTATTTTTGGTGTATTAGTGGGTACTTTTGCAGGAATTAGCAAAGGACTTCGTTCAAGCTTTTTAAATCACTTACTTGATATAACCCTTTCTATTCCTTCTTTGTTATTAGCAATAATAATAATTGCCATACTCGGCCCGGGTTTAATGAATACCGTATGGGCAATTATTTTAGCGTTACTGCCGCAATTTATTCACTCAGTGCGTAACCTGATTGTTGATGAATTAAGTAAAGATTACATTACCGCGTTTAGGCTCGATGGTGCGTCTAATTGGCATATTATATCGCGTGGTATTTTCCCTAATATTTATGAGCATATTGTGGTTATATTCACGATGGCGCTTTCTACCGCTATATTAGATATTTCAGCACTGGGGTTTTTAAAATTAGGAGCTCAGCCACCGACGACCGAATGGGGCGCAATATTAGCCGAAAACTTAGGCCTTATTTATTTAGCACCTTGGACTGTAGCGCTACCTGGTGTACTGTTATTTTTAGCCGTGTTATCTACTAATTTAGTAGGCGATGGCCTGCGACAAGTGCTAAAAGCACGTAAGGCTGATTAAATGCAATTACTCGATGTTCGTAACTTAACAATTGAACTACGTACCTCTGAAACTGTAATTAGAGCCGTAGACAGAGTGAGCTTTAGCTTAAAAGAAGGCGAAGTACATGCGCTTGTGGGCGAATCGGGCTCTGGTAAAAGCCTAATAGCAAAAGCGATTATTGGTGTATTAAACGAACGCTGGGATATTACGGCCGACCGTATTCATTGGCGCGGCGTAGACTTAATGCGTTTAAGCCCAGAAAAACGCCGTAAGATAGTAAGCCAAGATATAGCGATGATTTATCAAGATCCAAGTCGCTGTCTTGATCCGACCGCTAAAATATTTGATCAAATTGCTGAAACACTCCCAGAGGTCGCAACTAAAGGTTTCTTTTTAAAACGCAACCGCGAGAGAAAAGACAGAGTAAAAGCGCTTATTCATAAAGTGGGTATTAAAAACCACGAAGCGGTACTAAGTAGCTACCCTCACGAGCTCTCAGAAGGCGTATGCCAAAAAGTAATGATTGCAATGGCCATTGCCCGCACTCCAAAGCTATTGATAGCTGATGAGCCAACTACAGCGCTTGAGAGCACAACTCGCGCACAAGTATTTAGGTTATTAAAAAGCTTAAACCAACTTAAAAATATGTCTATTTTAATGATCTCTCATGAGCTTGAAGAGATTGCACATTGGTCGCATGGCATTCATGTTTTATATTGCGGGCAAATGGTTGAAGCAGGCCCAACCCATGAAATATTTAAACAGCCTCGCCATCCTTACACTCAAGCATTATTAAAAAGCTTGCCAGACTACGAACAAGGTTTAGCGCATAAAGAACCTTTTTATGCACTTAAAGGGACTATCCCTACTCTGCAACATTTACCTATTGGCTGTCGCCTCGGGCCGCGTTGCCCGCAAGCACAAAAAGCCTGCGTGGTAACGCCAGCCCTTACTAAGCATCATGGTCATAGTTATGCGTGCCACTTTCCGTTAATTAAGGACATGAAATAATGCAGCCGCTGCTAAAAGTACAAGCACTATCAAAAACATTCAATGTGCGAGCGGGGCTTTTTTCACGTAAAAAGTTTGAAGTACTTAAAAATATTTCGTTTTGTGTTGGTAAAGGCGAAAGTATTGCCATAATTGGTGAAACAGGTGCAGGTAAAAGTACATTAGCAAAACTACTTTCAGGAGCTGATACTGCTGATAGCGGGCAAATTTTACTCGAAAATAATATTATTGAAGATAATGGCGTACGCGATAATCAATGTCGGGATATTCGTATGATTTTTCAAGACTCAGCTGCATCGCTCAACCCAGGGCTAACCATAGGTGAAATGCTTGATGATTGCCTGCAATATAATACAGAGCTTGATGCCAGCGAACGAGCTGAAAAGATTGATGCAACGCTTTCAAAAGTGGGTCTATTAATTGATCATAAACACTACTACCCGCATATGTTTAGTGTGGGGCAACTACAGCGTGTGGCGTTTTCTCGTGCATTAATTTTAGATCCTAAGGTGATTGTGCTCGACGAAGCTGTTTCGTCTTTAGACCCTTCTATACGTGCGCAAATAGTGAATTTATTACTTAAGCTACAGCGCGACACTGGCCTTACGTATGTGATGATCACCCACCATTTAAGCCTAGTGCGCCACATCAGTGATTATGTGGTTGTACTCGACAAAGGCGAAGTGGTTGAATACGGCCCTACTGAAGATGTTTTTCAAAACCCCCAATCAAAAGTAACGCAGCGATTACTGAGCTGCTAAAAGCAGCTTTCTAATCACCAAACTCGACTTCTTTGCAATGTAACCTCGTTTATGAAGGTCTTTGTTAAATGCACAATTTAACAACTAAAACCATAAAGAGGATCTATGCTAAAAAAAACATTACTCACAGGCATTTCATCATTAGCGTTATTGCTGCTATCAACAACTTCAATAGCTGACGAAAACTCTGCCCCTAAAAGTTGGGTTGGTGGCATTGATCATTTAGGTTTAACCGTATCAAACTTAAATGCATCCAAAGCATTTTTTACTGATGTACTTGGTTTTAAAACGCTAGGAAATGACCCTGCCTATCCCGCTTATTTTTTATCAAACAATAAAATAACCATTACATTATGGCGCGTAAAAAATGATGAAAAACGTGTGGAGTTTAATCGAGCAGAAAATGTGGGCTTACACCATTTAGCACTCCGTGTTGAAAGTATCAAAAAGTTAAGCGAGCTACATACACACTTAAAAATGCAAAATAATATTATCATAGAGTTTGCACCAGAAAACTTAGGTAAAGGTCCAACCCAACATATGATGATAAGAGAGCCTAGCGGCAATCGGATTGAGTTTATTGCCAGAGGTAATTAATACCAATCCGCAATAATGCTTAATTAAGCGAATTGGTAATATATCAACTTTGCTCAAGACAATAAAAAAGGCGCTTTAAAAGCGCCTTTCTTTATGAGCTAAAATTAATTATTCAACAGTTTGTGTAGCCGTTGGTAAGTTAAGTTCAGCATTTGCTTTCAGCGCTTCAATAAACACCATGTAGTTTTTATTAGCTTGCGCCATAGTAATGCTTTGTTTTGCTTGAGGATCAATATTAGCTGCAACTTGTGCATCTGTTACCGACTTAAGCGCAACAATTGCTGCATCACCATTATTTAAATTAACAAGCTCAACTATCGCAGAGTCTGCTGGGTGAGCCATTTTGAATGCTTGAGTCACAATAGCAGGTGAAACAGTATAGCTTTGACGTGTTAACTGCGCTTCTTGACGAACAGTTAAGCTTTGCTCGCTCGCTACATCATTTAAGCTCTTACCTGCTTGTACTTCTGCAAATAAGCTACGCGCTTTTTCTTTAGCAAGCTCTGATGATTTTTCATTAACTAAACGCGCTTTAATTTGCTCGCTTACTTCATCCAGCGGTTTAGTAGCAGCAGCTTTATGCTCGTTAATACGAACAATAATTGCATGCTCCTCACCAAGCTCAATAACTTCAGAGTTTACTTTATCTTCAAGTAAATCAACTGATGTTAGTGCTGTTACAACTGCAGGGCTGTTTAACGGCTCCGGAAGAGCATTAAGTGCTAAAAGAGGCGTAGATTTAACTTCCACTTCAGCAACTTCTGCAGCATCGTCTAAGCGGTCTGAAATTTCAAATGCAAGTGCACCCATTTCAGTTTGCTTTTCGTAAAATGCATCTACTTTTTCAGCTTGTTCTAGTTCAGCACGTAAGTCAGCTTTAACATCGTCATACGCTTTAACTTGTTGTGGTTGAATGTCTGTAAGTTTAATTATGTGATAACCAAACTCAGAAGCAACAACCTCAGAAATGTCACCTTTGTTTTGAAGTGCGAAAGTCGCGTCTTCAAATGCAGGGTCCATTACGTCACGTTCTATCCATTCAAGATCGCCGCCCATTTCGCCACTAACGATATCGTCAGATGATGATTCTGCTAACTCAGCAAAGTCTGCACCTTGTTCTAGCTGTGCATGAAGTGCATTGGCTTTTTCTTTTGCTGCGTCATCGTCTTCACTGTTATCAATTAAGATATGTGATACGCGACGCTTTTCTGGCTCAACGTATTGTGCTTTATTTTGCTCGTAATACGCTTTAACGTCATCCTCGGTTACCGATTCAACATTAATATCTGATGCTTTAAGCTCAATATAACTTACTGAGATAAGCTCTGGAGATAAAAATTGTGATGCGTTTAGCTCGTAGTAATCAGACACTTCTTGCTCTGATACTTCTACGTTCGCGGCAAGTGCTTCTTTATTAATAACTAAGTAATCAATGCTTCGAGTTTGCTGCTGCAGAGCGATTGCGCTTTTAAGCTCGCTCTCTAGTGCAAAGTCTGTACCTGCAACAGCAGATACTACCTGACTACGTGTCATATCTTTACGTAAGTATTCACGAAAAGCATCTGGTTGAAAGTTCATTTGACGAATTACTTGTAAGTAACGATCGTTATTAAACTTTTCACCAATTTGAAAGTACGGTAGTTCTAAAATTGTTTTACGTACACTTTCGTCGCTTACGCGAAGGCCTAAATCAGCCGCTAGCTGTGATTGCAATTCTTGTTGTACTAAGCGGTCAACTACACCTTGGCGAATTTGCGCCATGTAATTTGGATCAGCGGCAATTTGTGTAAAGTATTCACCAAATTGTTGCTCTAAACGGCTTCGTTCATTTTGGTAAGCACGGTTAAAATCGGTTTGACTAATTTTAATTCCATTTACTTCAGCAACGGGTTGTTCTGTGGTTTGACCTAAGTAACTACCGATCCCTGCCAAGGCAAAAGATAAAATCACCGCGCCTAAAATTATTTTGGCTACAGGTCCTTGCGAACCTTCTCTGATTTTCTCAAGCATTTGTTTATCTCTTTTTGATCAAGGTATTTTACCTTGTCACATGTAAAAAAAGCGTATCTTACCAGATACGCTTTTTCACTTGAAGTAACTGGCGGTAAAGTTACTTAATTCATCTGTTGTGGTGAATCAGTAACTTTACACTCGCCATAACTAATGTGTTTAAAACAGTGATTAGTTTACTGCGTCTTTAAGCGCTTTACCGGCTTTAAAAGCAGGAATAGTTGCAGCAGCAATTTGGATTGTTTCACCAGTTTGCGGGTTACGGCCTGAACGTGCAGCACGGTCACGTACTGAGAAAGTACCAAAACCAACAAGTGCAACTGAGTCGCCTTCTTTTAGCGCGCCAGATACAGATTCGATGAATGAATCTAGTGCACGACCTGCAGCCGCTTTAGAAATGTCAGCATCAGCTGCGATTTGATCGATTAATTGAGATTTATTCACAATATCATCCTCTTTCATTGTTATTATCAAGAGCGATGGTTTTTTAAACTAACATCACTTTTTTGAAAATTGTAGAGCAAACTTTTAATGCTCACATGATTATATTTTTCTTAAGCCTACGCCCCATAAGGGCTAGGCTTGAAAACCAGTGCTTAACTTATCATACCGTTTAGATTTGAAAAGCCCTAAAAAGCACTTTTTTAGCTTTTTTCTTGGTTTTTAGGTGTTTCGACCGAAAAACTCTCAACAGGATGCACTAAAGCAAGCTTTAATACCTCGTCAATCCAAGTAACTGGGTGAATATCAAGACCTGCCAGCACGTTGTCTGGGATCTCTTTTAAGTCACGTTCGTTAATTTTTGGAATGATGACTGTTTTAATTCCACCACGATGAGCTGCTAATAATTTCTCTTTTAAGCCACCAATAGGAAGTACTTCACCACGTAGCGTAATTTCACCTGTCATTGCGACATCTGCTCGTACAGGGTTACCCGTTAAGCTAGATACAAGACCTGTTACCATTGCTGCACCCGCACTTGGGCCATCTTTTGGTGTTGCGCCTTCAGGTACGTGTACGTGAATATCACGCTTTTCGTAAAAGTCGCTATTTATGCGGAATGTATCTGCACGATTACGTACTACCGTCATAGCCGCCTGAATCGACTCTTGCATTACATCGCCCAGTGAACCGGTATAAGTTAACTTGCCTTTACCTGGTACAGCCGCACATTCGATTGTTAGCAAATCACCGCCAACTTCTGTCCATGCTAAGCCTGTAACTTGACCAATACGGTCACCGTCTTCAGCTTTACCATAATCAAAGCGTTGCACACCTAAAAAGTCTTCTAGGTTATCTTGATTGATAGTCACTGTTTTAGTGTCTTTTTCAAGTAAGATATTTTTAACGGCTTTACGACATAGTTTTGAAATTTCGCGCTCGAGGTTACGTACACCCGCTTCACGTGTGTAGTAACGAATAATGCCAATAATTGCACTATCCTCTATTTCAATTTCAGACTCTTTTAAGCCGTTACGTTTTACTTGTTTAGTAATTAAGTGCTCTTTTGCAATGTTTAGCTTTTCATCTTCGGTGTAACCCGATAAGCGGATAACTTCCATACGGTCCAGTAATGGGCCAGGAATGTTAAAGCTGTTTGATGTTGCTACAAACATAACATCAGATAAATCGTAATCTACTTCAAGATAATGATCAGCAAAATGGCTGTTTTGCTCAGGATCAAGCACTTCCAATAGAGCTGATGCTGGGTCTCCACGCATGTCAGCTGACATTTTATCAATTTCATCTAACAAGAATAATGGATTTTTAACGCCCACTTTTGTCATGTTTTGGATTAACTTACCTGGCATTGAACCGATATATGTACGGCGATGACCACGAATTTCAGCTTCATCACGTACGCCGCCTAATGCCATACGCACATACTTACGACCAGTTGAACGCGCGATAGATTGCCCTAGCGATGTTTTACCAACACCTGGTGGCCCAACTAAACATAAAATTGGCCCTTTAAGCTTATTAGTACGCTGTTGTACCGCGAGGTACTCGATAATGCGTTCTTTTACTTTATCTAAGCCATGGTGATCGCTATCAAGAATTTTTTGCGCGCCCGCTAAATCTTTTTTCACTTTAGAGCGTTTTTTCCAAGGTACGTTAATTAACGTATCAATGTATGAACGCACTACAGTTGCCTCTGCAGACATTGGCGACATCATCTTAAGCTTATTAAGCTCTGTCGTCGCTTTGTCTTGTGCTTCTGTTGGCATACCCGATTCTTCAATGCGCTTTTTAAGTGCTTCAAATTCATCAGGTACATCATCAAGCTCACCCAATTCTTTTTGAATGGCTTTCATTTGCTCATTGAGGTAATACTCGCGCTGTGACTTTTCCATCTGCTTTTTAACGCGGGTACGAATTTTCTTCTCAACTTGCAGTAAGTCTATTTCGCCTTCCATTAATGCCATTAAATATTCAAGACGTTCTGTCACGTTTGAAATTTCTAGCACTTTTTGTTTTTCAGGTACTTTTAATGGCATATGGGCTGCCATTGTATCAGCAAGGCGCGCTGGCTCATCAATACCTGAAACTGAAGTTAGTACTTCAGGAGGAATTTTTTTATTTAGCTTTACATAGCCTTCAAACTGGCTAATTGCGCTACGAATAAAAATTTCTTGTTCTTTCTCGTCTACCGAATCAGATTCAATAAATTGAGCATTAGCTACAAAAAAGTCTTCGTTATCTACAAATTCTTCGATTTGTGCGCGCTGTGTACCTTCTACTAAAACTTTAACTGTACCGTCCGGTAATTTTAATAACTGAAGTACAGTGGCAATAGTGCCGATACGATAAATATCTTCTTGCTCAGGTTCATCTACAGTTGCATCTTTTTGTGCAACCAAGAAAATTTGTTTGTCTTTGTCCATTGCCGCTTCTAGGCATTTTATTGATTTTTCACGGCCTACAAAAAGCGGGATCACCATGTGCGGATATACCACAACATCGCGCAGTGCAAGGACTGGGATTTCGACTCGGTCGGTTCTCTCAAGCGTCATTATAGTTTCTCTTCGCACTTAATTTATTTTAAAGATTACTCAAGTATATGGGGATAACCTAATTAAAGTTCAACAATTTTCCCTTACTCGATTAAATTAATTATAAAAAAAGGAGCCTAAGGCTCCTTTTTTCACTCAAATAGCTTAAAAACTATTCTGATGCAGCTTTATCTTGTTTATTATTTTCATAAATCAAGATTGGGTCTGACTCACCTTTAATAACGGTTTCATCAATAACCACTTTGCTTACGTCATCCATTGAAGGAAGTTCGTACATAGTATCAAGTAAAACACCTTCAACGATTGAACGAAGACCACGTGCACCTGTTTTACGCTCCATTGCTTTGTGGGCAATTGCAGCTAAGGCATCATCACGGAACTCAAGTTCAACGTCTTCCATACCAAACAATACTGAAAACTGTTTAGTAATCGCGTTTTTAGGTTCACTTAGTATTTGCACAAGAGCAGCTTCGTCAAGTTCTGTTAACGTAGCAACTACTGGCAAACGACCTATAAACTCAGGAATTAAGCCGTATTTAACTAAATCTTCTGGTTCTACGTCTTTAAATGTTTCACTTAAAGAACGACTCGCCGCAGACTCTTTTACGCTAACGCCAAAACCAATACCGGTATTTTTGTGGCTACGTTGCTCAATTACTTTATCTAAACCTGAAAATGCGCCACCACAAATAAACAAGATTTTAGAAGTATCTACTTGTAAAAACTCTTGTTGTGGATGTTTACGACCACCTTGCGGTGGAACAGAAGCAACGGTGCCTTCAATCAGTTTAAGTAGCGCCTGTTGAACGCCCTCGCCCGATACATCACGCGTAATTGACGGGTTATCTGATTTACGAGAAATTTTGTCAATTTCATCAATGTAAACAATGCCACGTTGCGCTTTTTCAACATCGTAATCGCACTTTTGTAAAAGCTTTTGAATGATATTTTCAACATCTTCACCTACATAGCCTGCTTCGGTTAATGTAGTGGCATCGGCCATAGTAAACGGCACATCAAGTAGACGCGCTAACGTTTCTGCAAGTAATGTTTTACCACTACCTGTTGGACCGATAAGCAAAATATTACTTTTACTTAACTCAATGTCTTGCTTAGTCGATTGGTTACGTAGGCGTTTATAATGGTTATAAACGGCAACAGACAATACTTTTTTAGCATGATCTTGGCCAATAACATAATCGTCTAAGTGTTTACGAATTTCTTTTGGTACAGGTAGTTTGTCAGACGTATCATGCTTAGGAGCAATGTCTTTGATCTCTTCCCTGATAATATCGTTACACAACTCTACACATTCATCACAAACGTATACTGAAGGGCCTGCAATTAATTTACGCACTTCATGTTGGCTTTTGCCACAAAAAGAGCAGTATAACAATTTATTACTTTTGTCGCCGTCTGTAGGAGTGTCAGACATTCAGCTACCTCATTTTATTACGTTGGCCACCAAAACTTTTGGCGGCTATTTCAATACGCTTTAACTATACCAAAATTTATTAGTTTTCGCATAGTAACTCAAAGTGGCAAACAGGCAATCCTGCTCACCAAGCGCTTACTTTTTATCGCGATTTGTAAAAACTGAGTCTACCAAGCCGTAATCTACAGCTTGCGTGGCACTCATAAAGTTATCACGATCTGTGTCTTTAGAGATAATATCCAATGGTTGGCCTGTATGCTCAGCCATTAAGCGATTAAGCTTAGCTTTAATAGACAGAATTTCTTTAGCGTGTATTTCAAAGTCAGATGCTTGACCTTGGAAACCACCTAATGGTTGGTGAATCATCACACGAGAGTTTGGTAAACAAAAACGTTTACCTTTAGCGCCAGCAGTAAGTAAAAAAGCACCCATGCTTGCAGCTTGACCTACACATATTGTACTTACATCTGGTTTGATGAAGTTCATTGTGTCGTAAATAGCCATACCCGCAGTTACTGAACCACCTGGTGAGTTAATGTATAAAAAGATATCTTTATCAGGATTTTCTGATTCTAAAAATAGCATTTGCGCTAAAATCAGATTTGCCATGTTGTCTTCAACTTGACCTGTTAAAAAGATAATACGCTCTTTTAATAATCTCGAATAAATATCATACGAGCGCTCGCCTTTTGGTGTTTGTTCAACAACCATTGGGACCAATGCATTTAGGGGATCTGTAATACCAGTATTCATACTTATTTAATTCCTTATGCGCTTATACTTATCCTTATTATAAGGAAGCATAGTTATCGTTTTTCGCAAATTTAGAGCCAAAAACTAAAATGGCCCGGGCACGCTGTATAAACAGAGTAGCACGAGCCATTTAATCGTTAGCGAGAGCTTAAGTCAATGACTTATTAAGCACCTTGCTGTGGATTCATGATGTCATCAAATGCTTTTTCAACATCAGTAACAACTGCTTTAGCTAAAATAGCTTCAACAGCTTGCTCTTCCATTGCTACATTACGCATTTGCTGCATAAGTTGATCATTACCTTTGTAGTATTCTACTACTTCAGTTGGATCTTCGTATGCAGAAGCTACCGTTGCAATTAATGCTTCAACTTTAGCGTCATCAACTTTAATCTCGTTAGCTTTAATCACTTCACCTAATAAAAGGCCAGTTTTAACACGTGTTACAGCTTGCTCGTGGAACAATTCAGCAGGAAGCTCTGGCATGTTTTGAGCGTCGCCGCCAAAACGTTGAGCTGCTTGCTGACGTAGAGCATCAACTTCTTGATCAACTAGTGCTTTAGGCACTTCGATTTCGTTGTTAGCTAAAAGACCTTTGATTGCTTGGTCTTTAACGCTTGCTTTAACCGCTTGGTCTAGCTCACGTGTCATGTTCTTTTTAACTTCTTCTTTAAGCGCGTCTACGCCGCCTTCGGTAACACCGAATTTAGTTGCAAACTCTTCGCTTAATTCTGGTAATTCTTGCGCTTCAACTTTTTTCACTGTGATAGTGAATTGAGCCGCTTTACCTTTTAAGTTTTCAGCGTGGTAATCATCAGGGAAAGTTACATCAGCAACTACTTCTTCGCCTGCTTTTTTACCTACGATGTTATCTTCAAAACCTGGGATCATACGACCTTGGCCAAGTTCTAATGGGAAGTCTTCAGCTTTGCCACCTTCAAATACTTCACCGTCGATAGTACCTACGAAATCAACTGTTACACGGTCGTTTTCGCCAGCAGCCGTATCAACATCAGCCCACTCAGCGTGTTGCTTACGAAGTGTTTCTAGCATGTTAGCTAAATCTTCGTCAGTTACTGTTACCGCTGGTTTCTCAACAGTAATTTTATCTAAACCTTGAACTTCAACTTCAGGGTAAACTTCAAACGTTGCTGAGAACTCTAAATCTTTACCTGCTTCAAGTGATTTAGGTGCGAATGTAGGCGCGCCAGCTGGATTGATTTTTTCAGAAACGATTGCTTCGTAAAAATTACGTTGCATTACTTCGCCAGCAACTTCTTGACGAACTGCAGGGCCAAAACGCTTGTTAATTACAGATACTGGAACTTTACCAGCACGGAAACCATCTATACGCTGTGTTTTTGACAGTTGTTGTAGGCGTTTTTTTACTTCGGTCTCAACGTTCTCTGAAGGAACGGTGATAGTTATACGGCGCTCAAGGCCTTGGGTCGTCTCAACAGAAACTTGCATGATTTACCTCAATATTCAATTTTGGCGACTGTTCGCCTTCCTTTACAAACAAAGTGATCTGCATGAGTCTTGATAAAGTTTAAGCGGTTTTTCACACTTAAAAGCATCCGTCGCTACCATGAGATACCATTGCTGCTTTGCCCTTCGGGCACTATGTTAAACAATAGACGCGGCATTATAACCTAATATTTATGATAGTCGAGTATAGGGGGCAATTATTTGGACTAGATAAGGGACTATAGAGACTAACTGAATAAAAAACAGGCTAACTGAGCATTGAATAGAATAAAATACAAATTATTTAATAGAATTAAAGGCTAACGAATTTAGATTTATAACTTAGAGGAGTTTATTTATTATTCTTACTAGATAAGAAAATGGTCGGCGATGCAGGATTTGAACCTGCGACCCCTTGGACCCAAACCAAGTGCGCTACCAAACTGCGCT